>NZ_JBSMDE010000094.1:0-14793 GCF_056497305.1 Caldithrix sp.
TCTAAAGTTAGGAAGGATATGGCAATTTTTCACATTTTTGCCTTTTTACACAAATTTAAGGACTTAATCATTAAACAAGAAGTAAAGCTAAGAGCCCATTTTAATTTATTATTAACCAATACAACGCCAGAACAGATATCGAATGAAAAAATCTGGTCGCTTTACAGATTAAGATGGCAAATAGAATTAATTTTCAAAATCTGGAAATCTATTGTGGAAATCAACAAAATAAAGAAGATTAAAAAAGCGTGCTTAGAACTTTATTTTTATTCCAAACTTCTGTTAATCGTTTTAGGCTGGCAAATCATTACTCAAGTATCTACAATGCTTTACAGATATGAAAAAAAGGCATTGAGTATAATTAAAAGTTACAAGACCATAGTTAAAATGTTAGAAAAAGAAGGACTAGAATTGTTAATATTTGAATGTAGATAGTTTAAAAAGGTTTATTTTAAAATTTTACAATATAAGTCGGAACTATCATATTCTTGAGAAACGAAAGCAAAACCCAACGTCATTTGAAATATTATTAACTTTAAACATCACCATTCGGTAAGTAAGATGAATAAGCCATCAATATTAAATAATTTGAAAGCTTAACCTGACGGCTATGCCCTCGATCCCCCTCTCCCAGAATAAAAGTCTGGGAGAGGGAGCAGGCTTGTGGGGAAAATTTTCTCATCTATATTGAGATTTTTCTTATTGGTATTGGCCAGTTCACTACGAAAAAGAATTCGTTCTGTCAGGCGGTTGTAGAGAATCGAAAATCCCGACTCCTGGAACTGGCCATTTAACCATTCAACTAATTAACTCTTAAACACATACACTTTTCCACGCTTGTGTCTGCCAGTGGAGGTCTCGAGCTGAAGCTCGAGTTACGACTGAAGCGGGACTCAGAATGACATGTCGGCACGAGCCCTCACCGCCTGAGCACAACATGCTCTCTCATAAAATAATTCGTAATTTAAAAAGGCGGATATTCTTCTTTAAAAGCAGAGCAGACCAGGAAGCAGGTTTTTCTCCAGCCGCGGTAAAATCTGTAACAACGCCTCCAGGCCCGGAGTCTCTGATTCAATGCAATGTCTAACGTCCAGCGGTTGATTTTGGCCTGGTCACCCGATCCACCAGATAAAGAATCGATTCAAAGGTCAGGCCACTGTGTTCGCTTAAACCGATTTCACAGGTGCGGCTGGTTGAAAAGCCTTGCTTTACATGGGAAGGGAGTTGTTCTTTAAGCAGCTTTAAACCGCTGGCATTCAGCTCGGGAACAGTGAATCCCCGATCGCCCGCAAAACCGCAACAGGTGCTGTCCGGAACAATGACCTCTCTGGCACACATCCTGGCCAGCTGCAAAAGTGATTCCTCCAGTTCCATCTTTTTGGCGCTACACACCGGAAAAACGGTAATGGTCTCATCCAGTGGTTCAAACTCCAGATGGGGCGCCAGATATTTTAAGGAAAAGGCGATGGGTTCAAAGAGTTTTAAACGCCCATCCAGATTCTCCTTCATGGTGTACAAACAGGGGCTCATGTCGGAGAGAATAGGAATCTGGCCGTTGTCGCTGGCTTTTAACAAGGCGGCTTCCAGTTCTTTTGCTTTTAGACGGCCGACTTCGAAAAAGCCCTTGCTGGAAAAAGCCATCCCACAACAAAGCTGGTTGACATTTTCCGGGAAGATGACCTCAAAGCCAGCTTTCTGCAGTAATTTAAAGGTCAGGCGTGTCAAAGGCTCGGCCTGTTCGCTGTCCGGCAGCACGCCCATGGATCGCGTGATGCAGGAAGGAAAATAGACGACTTTGCGATCTGATGTTGCGCTTTGATTTACCTTGTTTTTTATTTTTACTGCGGGCAGGGGCATGTACGGCGAAATTCGCGGAAATTTTTTAAAGGTCACCATTCTTAGAAAACTGGAACCACGCACCAAAAGATTTTTTCCCAGAATCTTTCGTTTGATAGCAACGATCCTTAATCCGAACCGCATGAAAGCTGTTACGGCAGCCATGTGATCGGCAATTTTTTGGGCCGTCCAGCGGGCCAGGGGTGAAAGCTGGTCGTGACGCAACGCTTTGATCAGCTTGCCGGTGTCAATATTCACCGGGCAGGTTAATGCGCACAAACCGTCGGTGGCGCAGGTTGCATTGCCATAGTAATTGTATTTTTCGTTTAGAATGGCCAGACGTTGGGGCTCGTGTCCGCTATTTTTCAGACTTTGCATTTCCCGATAAACCACAATCCTTTGCCTGGGCGAAAGCGTAAGACTGCGCGAAACACAACTGCTTTCGCAAAAGCCGCACTCAATACAATCGTCGATTAAATCGTGAGCGCGGGGCATGGGTTTGAATGATTTTAGATGTAATTGGGGATCGTCGTTGATCAGCACGCCGGGATTGACAATGTTTTGTGGATCAAAGAGCTGTTTAATTTCGCGCATTACCTCGTACAGCTCTTCGCCCCATTCCAGTTTAACAAAGGGCGCCATGTTGCGGCCGGTGCCATGTTCTGCTTTTAAAGAACCATCATAGGCTTCCACTACCAGATGAACCAGTTCATCCATAAAATTAGCGTAACGTTCAACTTCTGAGGGCTCTCTAAAATCCTGGATCAGTACAAAATGCACGTTGCCGTCAAAGGCATGGCCCCAGATGATAGCATCATCGTAATGGTATTTTTTAAACAACTTTTGCAAATCTATGATGGCCCGGGCCAGGTTTTCATAAGGAACCGCAATATCTTCAATGACAACGGTAGTGCCCTTTTGCCGGTTGGCGCAAACCGATGGGAACAGTCCCTTGCGCACGTTCCACAGGGCGGTAATTTCTTTTAGATCTGTGGTAAACTCTATCGGTCGCACTTTGGGAACGTCGTTCAGGGCCGACTTTATCTCTTCGATTTGTCTGGTTAATGTTTGTACATCATCGGCCCGTGTTTCTACCAGCAGCGCCGTGGCTTTTTCATCCAGTTCTTTCAGGAATGCCGGCATTAACGGTTGATCTTCCACCGAACGCAACGAGGCACGATCCATCAGTTCTGCAGCTGCCACCTTACAGGTGCGCAACGGCGCAATAGCCCGGCAGGCGGTTTCGATATCCGGAAAGATGATTAAACTGGTCGCCTTTTCCGGATAATCATCCACGGTTTGCAAAGTAATTTCAGAAATAAATGCCAGAGTCCCTTCGGAGCCGACCATCAGGTGTTCAATGATATCGATCGGGTCTTCGTAGTCGATCAGAGCGTTGAGACCGTAGCCGGTAGTATTTTTTAATTGGTATTTCTTTTTAATTTTTTCGACCCAATCCGGATGCTGC
The DNA here is from genome assembly GCF_056497305.1 of Caldithrix sp. NCBI lineage: Bacteria > Pseudomonadati > Calditrichota > Calditrichia > Calditrichales > Calditrichaceae > Caldithrix > Caldithrix sp. The sequence goes on from NZ_JBSMDE010000094.1 coordinate 3,305, forward strand.
AAAACCTTCTGTCTGAGATCGGAAAGCTTAGAGATCAAGTCTCTCTTGCTGGCCAGAAAATTTCTTCTGCTTTCCGGATCGCGGGTGTCCAGCAGAGTTCCGTCACTCAAAATCAGACGTAAACCAGATAGGGTGTAATAGCTGTTTTTTTGCACGCCGCTGGTCATTCCACTGGCATTATTGGCCACAATTCCGCCAATGAAAGCGTGGTTGATCGAAGCAGGATCCGGACCAATTTTCTTTTTAAAAGGCTGCAGATATTGATTGATTTTTCCCCCGGTGAGGCCGGGCTGCACGGTGATTTGCGAAGCATCTTCATTTACTGACCAGTGACGCCATTCCGTAGGCTCAATGACCAGCAACACCGATTCTGTAATGCCCTGACCGGAAAGACTGGTTCCCGCTGCCCTTATAGTAAAAGGAATTTTAAGGCTGGCACAGCTTCGAATGGCAAAGAGGGCTTCGTCTTCATTAAAAATTTTAACCACCAGCCGGGGAATGAGGCGGTAGAAACTGGCATCGGCTGAGAAGGCCAGTGTGTTCAGATCGTCGTTCAATAAACGTTCTTTTGGAATTTGTGTTTTCAGACGTTCATAAAGTTCTGCGTATTTGCCGGACAGCATGCTTACCCCATTTTTATTTTTAGTTAGAGTTCTGAAAAATGTCAATTTTAGGGCCATTTCGAGTTGTCTCTAAAATCAGGACGAAGAGAAATCGTTCGTTAGAATTCTCTCCCTGATAAATCGGGACTCGAAATGACATATGTGTTTATTTTATTGAATTCTAATTTTAAGTTTTAAGGCCAAAAAATGCTAAAAAATTCCATTTGTTCCAAATTATTTTTTAACTTTAAGTAGTTGACCAAAGCGAGAGGCCTCGGTTATGGAATCCTTAATTCAGACGCTTGAAGTGTTTTACAAAAAAATCGATGGAGATGTGCAAAAACTGGAAGAACTAAACAAAGAGCGCTTGCATTGTAAAGCCGGATGCGCGGATTGCTGTTTAGACGGCATTACGGTGTTTGAAGTGGAAGCGGAATACATCAGGCAAAAAGCGGGGGATGTTCTGCGCCAGAAACCTCATGCCAGGGGTAAGTGCGCCTTTTTAGACGAGGAAGATCGTTGCCGGATTTATGAATTCCGACCCTATGTGTGTCACACCCAGGGCCTGCCGTTGCGCTGGTTTGAATACAATGAAAGCGGCCAGAAGGTGGAGTATCGGGATATCTGTCCTTTGAATGAACAGGGCCCCAATATCCAAATTTTGGACGAGAGGTACTTCTGGGAAATCGGTCCGTACGAGCAGGAACTGGCTGAAATTCAACAAAAGTTTAAAGAGGGACGCCTGAAGCGCATCCAATTACGGGATCTGTTTTTGAAATAGAGAGTTTCAGGTAAATCAGGAAAACATTTTGTAATGCTTAAAGTAAGATTTTAAAGGCGCATTGTTGTCTGGTTCTCCTATTTTTTGTTCATCCTACTTAAAACAAAAATCTCCGGAAAAGTCAGAACATTTCCCTCATGATTAGAATACTTCCTTCAAAAGATCTAATCCCGCCACAGCGGGATGCGAAAATTTTTATGTTGTATGAGAAAGTAAAAAGGTTGAGTTGTTGAATTGTTTAATTGTTGAATGGCCTGTCCGTCTGGCCAGACCTGTCCAGACGGGCCTGTCTGGTGGCCAGACGGGCCTGTCCGGCTGGCCAGACGTGTCTGTCCCAGAGAATCGGGATTTTCGCTGCGTTCCAACAGGCTGCGCCTTGCCAGACTGGCCCGTCCCTGAAAATCGGGGAGAAGAATGACAGAAAGTCTCGAGCTGAAGCTCGCGTTACGTTACGCTAGCGAATTGTCTGACAGTGTAAGTGATTCTTCTTCCCGATGAATCGGGATTCAGGATGACATGCCGTCACGTGCCCTCACCGCCTGGGCACTACCTGCCCCTTGGTAAATTAATTCGTAATTCGTAATTTTAAATTTTTAATTAAAATTGCTCTTTTGCCTGTCCGGCTGGCCAGACGGGCCTGTCCGGCAGCATGATGGGCCTGTCCCCGAAGAACGGGATTTCCGCTGCGCTCCAACCGGTGGCCAGTCGGGCATGTCCCCGAGGATCGGAATATGGAATGACGCTCGGCACGAAGCATCACTGATTGTCATTTCGACCGATGCGCCGAGAGAAAGCGACGTGCAAAGCTGAGAAATCTTTCTCAGGCGTAAGGGCGAAGCATTTTCCTGAAGGTTGTTCCAATTAGCGCAACCTCTTTGTGTAAAAGTTAAATCGCTCTTGAGAAAGACTTTTCAAAAAATGCTTCGCCCTTACAAAGGCTCGAGCTGAAGCTCGAGTTACGTTGCGATTGCGAATTGTTTGCAAGTGTATGGGATTCTCAGGATGACATGCCGGCACGTGCCCTCACCGCCTGGGCACTACCTGCCCCTTGGTAAATTAATTCGTAATTCGTAATTTTAAATTTTAAATTAAAATTGCTTTTTTGCCTGTCCGGTGGCCAGACCTGTCAGGCTGCGCCTTGCCAGACTGGCGGGCCTGTCCGGCTGCCACGGCCAGACGGGCCTGTCCGGTGGCCAGACGGGCCTGCCCGGCAGCATGACGGGCGCCCTTTGCGGTTTTTTATAGGTTGCGGCTCAGCTGCCTTAAATCTTGAATTCATTCAGTTTGTTGCACAGTTTGGGCCAATAAAAAACCCCGAAGCGTCCTGCTCCGGGGTTTTTCGCTTTGTGGGCTTTGGGTGGGTGTGTTTATTTCAGGAACATCACAGCTTTGGTTTGCACTGTGTTTTGTGTTTTCAGCTGGTAGAAGTACAATCCGCTGGCCACCTGACGTCCACTGTTATCCGTACCATTCCAGACAAATTTTTTGGATCCTGGTTGCAGGCTTCCATCGAATAGGGTTTTGACTTTTTGACCGAGCACGTTGTAGATAACCAGTTTTGCCGGGCCAGCTTCAGCCATTTGTACCTGGATGGTAGTGCTGGGATTGAATGGGTTTGGATAGGCGTCGAGCAATTGGTCGGTTTTAATCACCAATCTATCCGAAGGATCAGCAATTCCAGTGAGATCAACCGTTACAGTGGCTTCAAGATTTTCAACAGTGATCGTGCCATGCGATTCTTCACCATCTCTGGTTGTAACCATAAATTCGTACGTACCATCCGATTCTACAGGTACATCGAAGCTGCCGTCTGATTTAACGTAGGCATAGCTGGTCCATTCTTTTTCGCCTTCAGGACGGACGTAAACAATGTCGCCGATGTAATCGCTGGAAGTCGTTGCTTTAGCCAGACCTTGCGTTTGTTTTTTCAGCCAACCTTTAATCTTAGCCAGCGGCAAGCGGGTCGGTTTTTTCTCTTTTAGGATGAAGTTAATGCCTGTAACATCAGAACCCTGGATGAAGATCGGGTCTGCATCTTTCCAGGTTTTGGCGTTGTTGTAAATTTCAGGCAGATAATCAAAACCACCCCAGGCCGTTAAATAAACCACACTGCCCGTTGGGAAAACAGGATCGAATGCGTAATGCCCGGTGGAATCTACCTGTGTGGTAATGACACCAACATTGGTAGCCGTGGTGTAAGCAGTAACCTGACCCATGGTGATGGGTTCACCCTGTTCATTCATCAGCATTCCGGAAATGCTGAAGCCGTTTTCTGTGTCAATGGTATCCAGAGCAAAATCGATTCCGGTAACCTCTTCATTGGCATGGTAAACGATGGGATCTGCTGTGTGGAAGGTCGGTTCATCCTGGTAGAACTGGGCAAAAAAGGTGGTGTCTTTCCAGGCAAAGCCAATCAGAGAATCTTCCTGAAGCATGGTGTAGCCTTCAATTCTGTAATGGCCGTCTGCATCGGTTGTTGCTTCGTAGGTTTGCCACAGATTGCTCAGGAAATTGTAGCTAACAAAAGCCACATTGGCGCCTTCTAAGGGCAAACCGCTTTGACGGCTGGTTACCGTACCGCTGATGCTAAACGGATAAACATTAGGTTCGGGCAAATTAAAGTCGATTCCCGTAACATCTTCATGGACATCGACTTTAGTAGCTTCTTTTGGCGTGAAAACGCTGTCGTAGAATACCATGTATTTGAAGTCGTCAAAATAAGCCACGCAACGCAGCACGTAGGTTCCTGGGGCCAATTCCATGCTGTAATCATTGGTTGCGCTGTCCGGTGTGGCCGTAAACGGACGGGAAGGATGCAATGGATGTGCGAAGATAGTAACCATGTCATATTTGTCGGCATTGGTCACATGTCCGGAGAGGGTTTTAAGTTCTTTCAGATCAAAGGCATCCAGTGTGGTATCTCCGGTTACTTCAAACACGGCCCAGTAATTTAGATAGCCGGCATCAGGGTCTGCAGGAATATGAACCACATATTTCCCATGGATCATTTCCAGACTAAAATTTCCCGAAGCATCAGAATGTGCAGAGTAGGATGCCCATTTGAGCATGGGGGTAGGAACATTAAAATAGACTTCATATTCACGGAAATCGTTCAGGTTCACATCATCCGGTAATTTCAAAAAGTAGATGTCTGTTTCCACCGGATTATCTTTAAATGTAACGGAACCATTCACATTAACCAGATCGGTGCGCCTGGTGAGATGGATGTTGTGTTCAACAGGCAGCTCTTTCACTTCGATGTCTTCTGAAAAACCATAGTAGGTCATGGTGTCCAGACTGCTGAGAGTGTACGTGTAGTTTTTGAGAACCGTTTGGGAATAGAAACCGTTCTCGTCGGTCATGATCATGGTGCGAAAGCCTGTGGTGTCATCTTTAAAGGTTAATAGCATTTTAAATTGAGGAACAGGCATGGAATCATCGCCAGCTGTTACCCGGCCTGTGAGCAGAGTTGTGAACCCTAAGTTTTGGGCCTGCGTAAAGCCGAAGGCCATCAACACAATGATGAGCCCGCTTAACACGGTAAATAATTTAGATCGCTTCATGGTACCTCCTTCAGGTTTGTTTTACATTGCGATTTATGCTCAACTAAATATAATCAACAATCATGCCAGAAAATTTGTTCTATTGATAAAATGTTTAAGTGATTGAAAAATAAGTAGATTAAATGAAAAACCAAATATTTAAACAAACTCTATGAAAAAAATACTATGAAAAAATTGCATAGTAACGCAAAAAATACATAGTCGACTCACCAGTGCCAGGTCAGTTGCAGGGCCAGTCCTTCATCCAAAAACCTGGATTTGACTCGTATCTGCCACTCCCTGTTCAAGTCGTAATAAGCGTAAATATCCCAGATCAGAAAAGCAGCCATCAGCAAATTTCTTGCTTTGTAAAACCGATTGTAGTCATCGTACAGCCGATTAAAATCGGCTCCTGGTTTTGCTTGAAGGTATCGCGCCTCTTTCTTCTCTGTTTGTGCAATGGTGTAAACCAGGCCTCCGATCAAGGCCACACTGATTCCACTGTACGCCATTCCTTTCTTTTTAAATTTTTGATGCAGATGACCGCTGCCAGGTAACAACAGACTAAACAAGCTGGATGAGGTAGGTAATGCCACGGGTTTAACCACCGTTTTGATGATGGGATTAATGGGCACAACGGGTTTATGGGCTTTAATCTGCTCTTTGACGTGTTCGTAAAATTCAATGATTTTCGGAGAGGTGTCTCTGGGATTTAAAGCAAAATGGGGATCGCATTTGATGATTTTGTGAATGATTTTTTTGGCTGTGGTGGTGTCGGCCAGAGCGTAAGCCGAAGTTAGCATGTATTTCAATATTTGCAAACTGTCTTGTTTGGTAACGTAAGGATCCGTGAGTAAAAAGTTTCCTTTTTCCAGAACTTTTTTGTATTGAAAAGAACGAAAATCCTTTTCAAGCTCCGAAATTTGTCTTGAAATGTGGCTCTGGGCCGGAAGTTGTACCAGCGCTGTAAAGATAATCAGTACAATAAAGCTAAAATTTTTGTTCATAAAATTTCCCCAATGGACACTATTGTTTTAAATCCTGTAAGGCGATCTGCTTTTGCACTCTTCCGCGTTGACTGAAATCGATGGTATCAATAAAAGTAACGTAAAAGTCGTTTTTGATTTCCAGGATATGTTTTTCCCTTGTTACGTAAATGGGTTTTTGTAATGGCGTTTTGCCGATGTATTTCCCGTCAATATAGACATCCCCCCAGGGAAGTACCTGTAAATCCAGCCTTGAAAAGAGCGAATCTAATTTGAATTCGAATTCATTGGTACGACCAGGTTTGATGTCGATGGTTTGTGTGTACGTTGGGTAAAAGGGATTTTGTAAACCTAACACATATTGACCGGCTTTAAGCTTTAAAGGGCGCAACATGGGTGTGGAATCCACCAACTGATAATTCAGAAAAATGCGACACCAGGGATTTGTTTTGATGAGAAGCGCTCCGGTCTGATTGGCAGATTGCGGATTTTTGCTGGAGTGTTCAGGGTTCTTCAAGGGCTGGGTTTGTGCCTGATCTTTATTTGGAGTAGCTTGATTTTCAAAAACCGTGCTATCTATGATGGGCTGAAGAAGAACACTGTCCATCAATGTTGTTTCTGGTTCCGGGAATGTGGTGGTTTTTTCACCATTAAAAAACCAGAAGCTGACAAGAACCAGAAAAAGCAGGATGGCCGTGGAGCCCAGGATAAAGGGCACCGGAATTTTATTGTTAGTCGAAGTTTTCGGTACACTGGTTTCTTCTTTTAGATGCAAATTTTTCTGAAATACTTCCAGAATTTTAATCGCTGAAGCCGGACGGTTTTCAACCTCCTTTTCCAGCATTCGGGCGGTTAACTCCAAAAACCAGCGCGGGAATTGTTCGTCATAATCCATTAAATCGGTGATCGGTTTTGTTAAAATCTGAGAAAAAATTTCACCGATGCGCGACGCTTCAAAAGGATGTTTTCCGGTTATCATCTGATAATAGATGATTCCCAGAGAAAAGACATCGCTGGCCGGGGTCAGCGGTACATTGTTAATTTGTTCCGGAGACATGTAAAGCGGGGTGCCGAGTAGAGAACCTTCGGTGGTCATGCGATACAGCGATTCATGGTAGGCAATACCGAAATCGGTTAGTTTTACATTCCCTTTTTCGTCGACCAAGATGTTTTCGGGTTTTAAATCGCGGTGGATGTAATTATTTTGATGGAGCACTGAAACAGCCCGCGCGATTTTGAAAGCCAACTCTACAATTTCATCGCTGCTTAACCTAGTGCGCTCTAAAAATTCTTTCAGATTACCGCCTTCCACATATTCCATGGAAATGTAGTAGAGGCCGTTTTCTTCCCCAAAATCATAGATGGCTACAATTTGTTGATCGTTCAGGTCGGCAACGATTTGTGCTTCACGCTCAAATCGTTTCAGCAGGGAAGGATCGGCGCTCTTGAAGATTTTCAGGAAAGTTTTGCGTTTTAGTTTTTTGTGCCGCGCCAGGCAAATAGTGGTGGGCCCGTGTTCTGCAATGATGTTCAGGATTTCATAATTTCCAATGGATTTCAGCATTACAGTCCGAGCTCCTTTGCTTTCAGTTGCAGGGCGCGTAAGGAGATGTTCAGGCTTCTGGCTGCGCGCGTTTTATTGCCCTTAAATTGTTCCAGGCGACGTTTAATGATGTAGTTTTTGATTTCTTCCAGAGTCGCTTCGCTCTCCAGTTTTTCTGGCAACAGATGATTGGATGCTTCCACTTCTAAATCATCGAATTGAATATCTTCCGGTTCGATGGTTTTATCAGCAGCCAGAATGCTGGCCCGTTTAAGGATGTTTTCTAACTGGCGAACATTACCCGGCCAGTTGTAATCCATCAGTTTTTTTAAAGCAGCGCTGCTAATTTGCATATCCGGGTTGTCCTTCTCCAGAAAGTGCTTGACCAATAAAGGAATATCGGATTTACGGTCGCGCAGAGGCGGAACCACAATATGAACCACATTCAATCGGTAATACAAATCTTCGCGAAACTTGCCTTCTTTAATCAGTTTGGTCAGGTCCTGATTGGTTGCGGCTAAAATGCGTACATCGGCATGGCGCAAAAGGTTTTCGCCAAGGCGTTTAAATTCTTTGTTTTGTAAAACACGCAACAATTTAGCCTGTAATTCAAAAGGCAAATCGCCGATTTCATCCAGAAAGAGGGTGCCGCCATCTGCTGCTTCAAATAGCCCGATGCGGTCGGCGGTTGCTCCGGTAAAGGCGCCTTTTTTGTAGCCAAATAATTCGCTTTCCAGAATGGTCGGAGGAATGTTGCCGATGTATTGGGCAATAAAGGGCTTGTCACGCCGATCGCTCAAATCGTGAATGGCCCGAGCTACCAGTTCTTTTCCTGTGCCGTTTTCGCCCGTAATGAGAACCGCCACATCGGTTTTGGCCACCTTGTTAATGATGGTGAACAGGCGCTGCATGGCCGGTGATTCACCCACCAGAGTCGGGATGTGTGCCGTCTTTTCGAGTTGATTGCGTAAAATGATGTTTTCATTTTCAAATTTTTGTTTGGTCAGAATTTGTTCCATGGCCAGCGAAGCAATGGCCGAAAAAAGCGATAAAAATTGACGATTCGCTTCATTGAAATGTTGCCTGTTCTTGCGGCTGTCAAAATAGAGTACACCGTAAACCTGGTCTTTAATGAGCAAAGGAAAAGCCAGAATGGAATGAATCTGATTTAGAATCACACTCCGGGCATGCTGGTAGGTGGAATCGCTTTGTGTGTCAAAAGAAAGCACTGCCTGGCGCGTTTTAAGAATTTGTTGAAAAACGGTCTGGGAAAAATGGATTTCATCCGAAGATTGCTTGTCTCTGGTAATAATACTGCGCGGCAGGAAACGATCGTTTTCTTTGTCATAAAAGATAAAAGCCCCTACCTCGGCCCCGGTTTCATCAATCAGTTGATTTAACAGGGTGTCCAGTACATTCTCTTCGTCGCTCATGGCAGACATTTGCCGCGTCAGGCGATAAATTGTGGCCAGATGCTTTTCCGTTAATTTGTCGTATTTTTCCATGTTATTGTTCATAGTAAAAATTGATATAATTAGATTGACAAATGTTCCCGAGCCGATCTTCTACCTGCAGTTTCCAGTTGTACTGCCCGGGACTTAAGTTTTTAACTATTAAAGACGTCTGTCCTTTGGGAATCCCCTTATAGGTAATTTCTTCGAATGTCGGAAATTTTAATAACACAATATTAAAAACATAATCGAACGAAAGTTCCGGATCAACCCACTGAAATAAAACGCTATCCTGCGCTACCTCGCTGATAGACGGACGGAGTTGTTTTAAGGTAGCCTGGATTACGCGTTTTATGGTGTACGGCCCACTTACCACCCGATCATTGTTCTTATTTTTCACGATCAGATTAAAGTTAAGTTCCGGTAGGGTTTCTGGCGTAAGGTGGCCGGAAATATCCCTCAGGTCAAATTCGAGTTTAAATAGATCGCTGTTGTTTGCATCTCTGATTAGCAGGGTGTCAAATTGATACGCTTCGTTTTGTAAATTCACGGCATCGATGTCAATCGGCCCGTCCAGGTCTGTGACCATGGTCTCCATGTAAATGGAAGTAATGCTTAGTTGATCGTACAGGTTGTTGTAAAAGGAGATAAAATGCGTGTCGTGCAGTTGGGGTTCAGCATTCAAAAATACTTCATATTCATGATTTTGATCCTCACTAAATTGAAGCGTATCCGGAAAATATTGATTTGCTGATACGACAAAGGTTAAATTTTCTACCGGTTCGTGCTCAAATTGTACAATGCCCTGGCTATCGGTTATTCCAAATAGATGTAAATTGGGTTCAATGACCTGAGCCTGGGCAATGGGTTTAAAAGGCGGGTAGAGCTGTTTAACGTGGATTTTGCTTACCACTAAATTGGGCTGAGGTTTGTAGTAATTTTGGGAACGGGGATCAAACGGATTTTTCCTTGGTGCATCACAGGATAAGGCAAAGATCGTAATAAATAAAAGCAATAATCGAGACCATTTCATAAATTTTGTTTCCCACATTTTAAAAGATCGTTCGCACTTAAAATTAAACAAAAATTTATTTCATTGAAATTTAATTTAGCCTGCTTTCCTGTCTATCGACACAATAATGTAATGATTTAACAAACAACATAAAATTTTACGTGACCTGGAAAATTGATACAGAGAAAAGGGTCACTTTCAAATAGGGGTCAGTGTAATCCACTCTTGTTTAGGGCAAAAAGCCCTTTGCCGAACCATCTTTTTATGTTAAAGCGACGGGCCTGGACGACCAGGGCTGCTTTGTAGGCTTCTGGCGCAGGCAGCGCTGCCATGGTCCATTGTTGCACGGCCTCTGGCTCGTGATGGGTCTCTTTCAGAACAGCGGTTTCGTCTTCCTGTAGGCTGACAGAAAATCCGGACAGTGGGATGGCCAGTCCTTTCCCCCGGGCCTTGATGTAAGCTTCTTTTCTGGTCCAGGCATTGAAAAAACCATGTGCATAGCGTTCCTCTGGCAGGGCATTAAGTTGTTCGATTTCGTCGGCAGAAAAAAAACGGCCGGCCAGTTGACGCAGATTTAGATCAGGGCGCATCTTTTCAATGTCAATGCCCAGTTCAAAGGTCGGGCTTAAACCGATTAAGGCCCAGTCGTAGGAATGCGAGACATTGAAGAAGAGGCGCTGATTATCGAGGTAGGGCTTGCCAAAGGGATTTAAGGTAAATTGAATGGTCGCAGGATCAATCTGGCAATAAGCGGCGATTAAGAGACGCAGGGCTGCACGTCCGACAATAAATTGATCGCGGGCCGATAGAACGCGAAATTTTCGGGCTCGGCGCTGTTCGTCCTCTACTAAAAAATCCAGAAAGCGATCGCTTTGTTCCACAGGCAATAACCAGACGTGAACTTCCTGCTCATTCTGGAAGCGAAACGGGCACTGCCGCCACTCGATCCATTCACTCATCAGACATTCACTAAATTAAAATGGCTGCTGACATCTGTAAGGATGGCTTTCAGTAAATTGATTTTCTGATGCAACAAATAGAAATGGTCGCCCGGGAAAAGCCGGATATTGAAATCTCCGGTTGTGAAAGCCCGCCATTTTTCCAGATCCTCACGCGGGGTCGAAGGGTCCTGAATTCCACCTAATGCAGTAATGGGCGAATGTAGCAGGTCCGAGTTGCGGTGCGCGTAGGTTTCACAAATTTTAAAATCGGCCTTCAGGATGGGAAACATCAAATCCATCAATTCCTTATTTTCCAGCGCTTCTTTGGGCGTTCCGTTGTACTCTTTAATTTTAGCCAGAAACTGCGGCTTGGGCAGATGATGGATTTCCGGCTCGTGGCGGGGCGTGCCCGGCGCGCCGTGGCCGGACACAAAGACGTGTTCCGCCCGTTTGTTCAATCTATTCTGTAAAAAGAGCGCCACTTCAAAGCCCAACAGCGCGCCCATGCTGTGGCCAAAAATGGCAAAAGGCTTATCCAGGCTGGAAACAATTCCCCGGGCAATGGGCTCGATTAATTCTTCAATATTTTCGGCCAGGGGTTCCGAAAGACGCGTACCGTGTCCAGGCAATT
>NZ_JBSMDE010000095.1:0-30416 GCF_056497305.1 Caldithrix sp.
GCGCAGATTTAGCAGATATTCGCAGAAATAATTTAAACCAATTCTTCAACACGTCCTCCCTAAAACAGCATAAAAATTTTCGCATCCCGCTAAGCGGGATTATAAGTTTTGAAGGAAGTATTCTAAGGCAGCAAAGCCGCAACCAAAAACAACCGCAGAGAGCACAAAGATTTAGAAAAAAAAATAAAATTTATTGACATGTAAGGCTAAAACTTAGCAAAGCAGCACAATTTGCTCCCCCTTCCCTTTATTAAAAGAAGGGAAGGGGGCCGGGGGGTTAGGATATTTAACACAAAAATTTTCGCACGCTAATGCATTAGATCTTTTGAAGGAAGTATTCTAAGGCAGCAAAGCCGCAACTAAAAACATTTCCACAATGATTTAAGCAAGCACAGAAAGCCCAGAGCAGTCACAAAGGGCGCAATAAAGTAATTTTAAATTAAAAATTACGAATTATGAATTAATTTGCGAAGGGGCAACTTATGTCCAGGCGGTGAGGAACCGTGCCGGCATGTCATTCTGAGAATCCCTTACATTGGCAGACCATTCGAAAGAGCAATGTAACTCGTGCTTCAGTCCGCGACTTTGTACGGGCGAAGCATTTATGTCGAGCTTTTGTTAAAAACCCATCCCCCCGGCCCTGTTCCCTTTAAAAAAAGGGAAGGGGGAGTTATAATCTTTACAATGTAAATTTTGATTTTTAAATGTTCATCTACTTTAACTTTTGGGAAAGCTTAGTAAGAATGCAGTACAAAAATTTTCGCATCCCGCTGTGGCGGGATTAGATCTTTTGAAGGAAGTATTCTAAACAGCACTAAAATTTGCGCCTGCTAAAGCGGGCTGTGGGGGGGCGCAGCCGTTTCGATCCTTCCTGCTAAAGCAGGAAGGATCAGGCACCGGGGGTATATCGTTCCCTCCTTAATTCGAAAATAGTGGGCCAGGAATTGGCAATCCGATAAATCGGATCCGCTCCCCGTTTATCATCCCAAAAATAAGAAAGGCGGAATATATTCCGCCTTTCTTTTGATTGTTATTGTCGTTCCTTAATTAGTACATGCCGCCCATACCGCCTGGCGCCGGTGGAGCTGGTTTTTCCGGTTCCGGTTTTTCGGTAATCATGGCCTGAGTCATCAGTAACAGTCCAGCCACGCTGGAAGCATTTTCCAGAGCAGAACGTGTAACCTTGGTTGGATCAATAACGCCAGCTTTCAGCAAGTCTTCAAATTTTTCGGTCTGAGCATTAAAACCAAAGGCGCCGTCGCTTTCTAAAACCTTATTAACCACTACAGAGCCCTCATAGCCTGCATTTTCGGCAATCTGACGAATGGGCTCTTCAAGAGCGCGACGCACAATGTCAACGCCGATCTGCTGATCGCCTTCCAATTTTAGTTCATCCAGCGCTTTAACGGCCCGTAACAGAGCAACGCCTCCACCAGGTACAATGCCTTCCTCAACGGCTGCGCGTGTAGCGTGTAAAGCGTCTTCAACACGTGCTTTCTTCTCTTTCATCTCTACTTCGGTCGCAGCGCCAATTTTCAGAACAGCCACGCCACCAGCTAATTTAGCCAGGCGTTCCTGCAGTTTTTCACGATCATAGTCACTGGTTGTGGTTTCGATCTGAGCTTTAATTTGATTCACACGGCCTTTAATATCTTCGGTAGAACCAGCGCCTTCCACGATGGTCGTATTGTCTTTATCAATGGTGATGCGTTTGGCGCGACCCAGATCATCCAGCGTGGCGTTTTCCAGTTTCCAGCCGGCTTCTTCGCTAATGACACGCCCGCCAGTCAGAATGGCAATATCTTCCAGCATGGCTTTACGACGGTCGCCAAAGCCCGGTGCTTTAACCGCGCACACTTTTAGCGTGCCTCTTAATTTGTTTACCACCAGAGTAGCCAGCGCTTCGCCTTCGATGTCTTCAGCGATGATCAGCAAAGGCTTACCGGTTTGAGCGACTTTTTCCAGCACAGGGAGCAGATCCTTCATTGCGCTAATCTTCTTGTCATGAATTAAAATGAAGGCATCTTCTAAAATGGCTTCCATGGTTTCGGAATCGGTTACGAAATAGGGAGAGACATATCCGCGATCAAACTGCATACCTTCTACGATTTCCAGAGACGTTTCAATGGATTTGGCTTCTTCCACCGTAATAACCCCATCTTTGCCTACCTTTTCCATGGCGTCGGCAATTAAGTTACCGATGGATTCGTCGTTATTGGCAGAGATAGCGCCTACCTGAGCGATTTCCGTTTTCCCTTCTACCTCTTTGGACATCTCTTTCAGGAAAGCAACCGTTTTTTCAATCGCTTTGTCGATGCCGCGTTTTAAGGCCGTTGGATTAGCGCCTGCCACAACGTTCTTTAATCCCTGGGTGTAAATAGCCTGGGCTAAAACCGTGGCGGTCGTGGTACCATCGCCTGCCACATCACTGGTTTTAGACGCCACCTCTTTGACCATCTGAGCGCCCATGTTCTCAAAAGGGTCTTCCAATTCAATCTCTTTAGCTACGGTTACACCGTCTTTGGTGACGGTAGGGGCGCCAAATTTTTTATCAATAACCACATTACGACCTCTTGGGCCCAGGGTGATTTTAACCGTTTTGGCCAGAACATCAATTCCGTCCTTAATTTTGTTCAGCGCATCAATATCGAACTCGATTATTTTAGCTGCCATTTACAGGTTCCTCCTTATTATTGTTCAACTATACGTTTTTTCAAATGAATTTAGATTCAATACAAGGCTAATAAGTTACATGAAAATTTACAACTTTTTAATTTTTAAAAAATCAATAAGTTAAATTTAGCACTCCTTGTCTGAGAGTGCTAATTTAAAAAGTTGTTTGATCTTTTGCAAGATATTTTTCTCAGTGTTCGATTTGTATCCTGCAGCGCATTGTTCATTTTGTTTAAAGGGCCTCTTGCCGGTCGTGAAGAACCCCGATCTTGCGAATTTATGGTTTCACCAAAAAAGATTTTGAAAAATTGAAATGGATCACTTGAAAGTATCTCTTTCACTGCTTATTTTCTTTTATCAAAATTCTTAAATTTTTCACCGGCCAGAGAGAGGAAGTAGAAATGAAAGCATTGATTACCAGCGGGGGGCGTGGGACCCGTTTGCGGCCCCTGACTCATACCCAGAACAAACATCTAATTCCCATCGCCAATAAACCGATCCTTCATTACGCTATCGAATATTGCGCGCAAGCCGGAATCCATGACATTGGCATTGTTTACAATGCCGAATCGACAGCCATCCCCGATGCATTAGGAGACGGTTCAAAATTTGGCGTGCATTTCACTTTCATCCCTCAGGAGAAGCCGTTAGGGTTGGCCCATGTGGTTAAAATTTCTCAGGATTTTATTGGGGAGGAACCCTTTGTCTTCTATCTGGGCGATAACATGGTGGTGGGCGGTTTGAAGCGCTTTATTGATGAATTCGAGAAGAATCAAAGCAACTGCCATTTAACGCTGGCACGCGTTAAAGACCCCCAGCGTTTTGGCGTTCCGGAACTGGACGGTAATCGCATTGTACGGATTGAAGAAAAACCGGCCAAACCAAAAAGTAATTTTGCTGTGGCTGGCATTTACATCTACGATGCCTCGATTTTTGAGGCGGTGAATGCCATTAAGCCCAGCGCCCGCGGTGAACTCGAAATTTCGGATGCCCATCAATATCTGTTGGAGCATGGATACAAGGTAACCTATTCCGAAATTACCGGTTGGTGGAAAGACACCGGTAAACCTTATGACCTGTTAGAGGCCAATCGCCTGGTGTTGGAAAATCTCCAGGAAAAGATTGCAGGTCGGATTGATGAAAAGAGCCTGGTGACCGGCAAGGTGGTGCTGGAAGAAGGCGCCACTATTGTTAATTCGATCGTACGCGGACCGGCTGTAATTGGTAAACATACGCGGATTGAAAACAGTTACATCGGGCCCTTTACTTCCATTTACAACCAATGCCTGATTCAAAACAGCGAGGTTGAGTTCAGTATTTTACTGGAAAAATGTAAACTCATCGACGTGACCATCCGCGTAGAACACAGCCTGCTGGGGAATGAGGCAGAAATTGTTAAAACCGCTGGTCGGCCAGCGACCAATCGGTTTTTAATTGGCGATCAGAGTCGCATTGAACTGTTGTAACATTTGGGGGAGACATGACAACCTTTAAAACTTTACTGGTAGAGGTGGAAGATTTTATCGCCGTCGTAACCATCAATCGTCCGGACAAATTAAACGCTTTAAACCATTTGACTCTAAAAGAGCTGGATGCCCTATTGGATCAACTGGAAAATGATGACCAGGTGAAGGGGCTGTTGCTGACGGGCGCCGGTAACAAAGCCTTTGTGGCCGGGGCCGATTTGCAGGAAATTCAAACCCTGGATGAAGAAGCGGCGATTGCTTTTGCCCGTTTTGGACAACGCCTGTTCACGCGCATTGAACGCTTTCCTAAACCACTTATTGCCCTGGTGAATGGCTATGCACTGGGTGGAGGATGTGAATTAGCCATGGCCTGCCACATGCGTCTGGCCGCGGCAAATGCCCGCTTTGGACAACCGGAGATCAATCTGGGCATTATTCCCGGCTACGGCGGTACGCAACGCTTGCCGCGCTTGATTGGCAAAGGACGGGCCCTGGAACTATTGCTAAACGGTGAAATGATCGATGCTGAGGAAGCTCTGCGACTTGGACTGGTCAACCACGTCGTAGAGCCGGAAAAGTTAATCGAGGAAGGCAAATCGTTACTTAAAAAGATAATTTCCAAAGGAGCCATTGCTATTGACGCCATCTTACAGGCAGTGAATCAGGGGTTGGACCTGCCGCTGGATAAGGGCATGGAGGTGGAGGCGTTGCAATTTGGACGCGTTTGTAACACGGAAGACAAAACTGAAGGGATTCAGGCTTTTTTCGAAAAAAGACAGCCTAAGTTTAAGGGTCGTTGATATGGATCAACCATCCATACTCATCTTTGACCAAAATCAGTCGCTCTGTCAGAGTCTGCTGCTTATGCTGGAAAAGTGGCAAATAAAACATCTGGTATTGGCCTCAGTTGGTGAACTGCAAGCCCGACTCAAAGATAAGCGTTTTGATATTTTTATATGGATTGCCGGTGAAGAGCGGGATTCGCCACTGAGCTTCAAAAAAGAATTAGAAGCAGCCGGCTTTCTGTTCTGGGTGCAGGTAGGACAGCTAAAAAAAGAAACCAAAGATTTTGACCTGTTATGGCCGGAGAAACTCTGTAATGAACCGCAGCATCTGGAATTGCTGTTAGACAATGTCCTTCAGCTGGCAAAGCGCATGAAAAAGCAAAAAGAGATGGCTTCGCTGGTTTTGCATGATCTCAGAACACCCTTGCAAAATTTGAATAGTTATGTGGAACTGCTCAATCAAAATATTTTTGGCGAATTAAATGTCGGGCAGAAAAAGATCATTGCCAATATCCTGTTGCAAACCGACCTGGCCATCGAATTGTTACAGGAACTTTCGGATATTTTACGTTCTAAACGTCGCACGCCGGTGTTAGCCAGGACTAAAATTTCTTTTAATCGTCTGCTTAACGATGTTGTGCGCTCGCTGTGGGTGCTGGCCGATCGTAAAAATATTAAAATCCAGAGCGTCATCCCGCAAAATTTGCCTCTGGTTGCTGTGAATCCAATAGCCATCAAACGTGTTTTATTTAATCTCCTGTTAAATGCCATCAAATTTAGCAAACAAGATGGTCTCATCCGAATCAGTGTGAAGGTAATGAGTAAAAAGCGACCGCAGTTGCTGGTACAAATTAGCGATTCAGGACCTGGAATTCCTGCGGAACACCTGACCAAGGTCTTTGAAATTTACTATCGCCTGGAACAATCACCGATCCGTTTGAAAGGCGGAGGATTGGGACTGTACATCGCCAAAACGCTGATTGAGGAACACGGTGGCCGGATTGCCGCCTACAATAATCGGGAAGGTGGTTCGACCTTTTATTTTACCCTGCCCCTGTAAACAATGCTGCATAGCAGGCATTTTGAATACTTCAATTGAAAGATTTATCCCGCCAGGGCGGGATTCGAAAATTTTAGTGATGAAGACCCTAACCCCCCGCCCCCTTCCCTTCTTTTAATAAAGGAAGGGGGAGCAAATGGTGCAGCTTTGCTGAGTTCTACTCCGGTATGTTAAGATATTTTGCAATTTTCTATTTGCAATCTTTGCGCACTTTGTGAATGCTTTGCCTGTCCGGCTGGTGCTGCCAGACGGGCCTGTCCGGTGGCCAGACCTGACAGGCTGAGCCTTGCCAGACTGGCGGGCCTGTCCGGTGGCCAGACGGGCCTGTCCGGTGGCCAGACTGGCCCGTCCTACGGCCGGACAAGCCTGTCCCCGAAGATCGGGATTTCCGCTTGGCTCCAACCGGCTGGAGCTGCAGGACAATTAAGAAAATTTCACACACATGCCTTCCCCCTTTCCCAGATTTTTATTCTGGGCGAGGAGGATCGAGGGGGTGAGGGCTAATTCGTGGAATGACTTCTGCTATTGAAGGAGAAGAATTAAAAGTGTAAGAGTGTAAGAGTTAAAGGGTTCAGGGGCACCGGCCTGCCATTTTTTAAAGAAGTTTTTGGGTGCGGCTATGCTGCCTTAGAATTTATTGCCGCATGCCTTTCAACAAAGTCTCAGACCTTTTATCGGTAAAATTTAAGAATCTTTAAAGATATGAACTTATTCTACAAAATAAAGCTGTGGATTGAAGGAGGAATATGCTGGGGGAACAGTATGTCTAGTTAGTGCGAGAAGGGGGACTTGAACCCCCACGCCCTTGCGGGCACCAGATCCTAAGTCTGGCGCGTCTGCCAATTCCGCCATCCTCGCAAATCGTTGCTAATTTAAATTTTTTTAGTGCCTGACGCAACTATCATTTTGGCTGCCAGCGTGTCACCAGGCGGGCCAGTTCCCGCTGATCTTCATCCCTTTCCAGGCGGTGTACAATAGCTATCTGTTCATCCGTCCCCTGATCAATCTGCACCAGCGAAATAATCCGCTGGCCGTACACGGCTTCTGCTCGGTAGTTGATTTCCAGGCTGTGAATTTGATGCGCCGTACGGATGTGGTCCGGCACGGCTTCCAGAGCCCAATCGATGTAAATGGTACTGTTTACATGCTGATTCATGTCCAGATCGCTCAGGCGTACCTGAAAGCGTTTTGTGTTCTGTGCGGTCTTTAACTCCGGCAGGTGAGGGAACGGGTCGTCAAGAACACGCCCTTTTTCATGGTTTTGATAGGCTTCCAAAAAGGCGGGTAAGCGTACCGGGCGCCGGGCCTTAAAATCGATGAGCATCCAGGACGAGGTAGCCAGCGCTACCGTATGCTGCTGTTCATCGCGAATGATAAAATCGCGTAAAGCGAATAATCCCTGCTTTTGCGAAGGCCAGGTTTCTACGAAAACTTTTTGATTCCAGAACGGATAGCGGAAAACTTGCAGATGGAATCTGGAAAGCACCCAGGTCAATCCCATGGAATCCAGATCCGTTTTCGAAAGTTTTAAACGGGCGGCATGATTGGCTGCCGCTTCCTGTAAATAATTGAACAGGGCCTGCAACTTAGCCCGACCATCGTGACCGGCTTCATAAGCCCGAATTTTGAAAACTTCTTCCCATAATAGCGGTTTGTCTTCCATTGCAATTCCTTTGTTCGTTTTGCCTGCGCACCGTTTAAAACGGCGTGTAATCCGCTTTTCTTGTCCGAGATTGCGCAGAAAACGAGCGGGGCATTCGGCCCGGCTCTGCTTTTAGCGATGGCTCTTAGAGATTGACTTTATCTGCTTTCCAGCCGAACCTTCACGGTTTGAGTTTTTCCCTTTCGTTCGATGGTGAAGGTGACCACGTCTCCGGCAGAGTGTTTTTTTAACAGATTGCTGTAATCTTTCAGATTTTCAACCGGCTGGTTATTGAATTTAAGGATTACGTCCCCGCTTTTCAGTCCGGCGCTGGCAGCCGGAGAAGGTTGTGAAATGCTCTGAATTTTAATGCCCGGGCCGGCAAAGGTAAAATCCGGTAAAATTCCGGTTCTGACCTTTCTTCCGGAAGTGGCGCTCCGGCCTGCGCTTTTGGTCGCGCCCTGTGTTCCCTGAAAAGTTAAAGGTTCTTTGCGTTCGGCGCTTAAATAGACTAAGGCTTCGCGCGTAAGGGTGGCCACCTTAACCAGCCCATCGGCATCAATTTTATCTACGGTATCGGTGGGCCGGTGATAATCGGTGTGCGCGCCGGAGAAAATCTGTACAGCCGGAACTTGGGCTTCAATGAAAGCCACCTGATCGCTGGCGTCAAGCGGCTGAGTGACCATCTGGGCCTGAACGCCTGTCACGTAACCAATGCCCATGAAAATAAACGGCCACTCTCTGGCGCTGGCGGCATTTAAAATCAGTACCTTTTTCCCGTTCAGGCGGCCAACCGTGTCCAGATTCAAATCGGCCATTATTTTATCTGGAGGGAAACGCTGGTAGTGTTTAATAAAATATCGCGATCCTTTCAGGCCGGCTTCTTCGGCTGTAAAGGCGACAAAAAGCACAGTGCGCGCGGGCTTGAATGTGGGGCCTAACACTCTGGCCAGTTCCAGTAAAACCGATACGCCGCTGGCATTATCGTCGGCTCCGGGATGAATTTTCCCCTCGTCGCCACGGTGAACATCCGGCCAGCCGCGTCCCAGATGGTCGTAGTGGGCGCTGACTACAACGGCCTGATCTTTCAACCGGGGATCATTACCCGGGATCAGGCCGATGATGTTTTTAACGGTGTCCCTGGCGCCATGAGGGCCAACTACCTCTTGCCAGGCCTGCAGATAACTGCCATCATCGGCCGCGGGCGATAAACCCGCTTTTTTAAATTGTTGCACAATATAAGCGGCGGCCCGTTCCAGTCCCCGGCTTCCCAGCCCGCGACCTTCCAGTTCTTGACTGGCTAAAAAACGGATATCCTGCATCATGCGTTCGGCGGAAAAGAGGGGCGCTAAACGGGCCAGCGGGGCACGCGCCGGCAAGCGAACGGTTTGTGGTACGGTTTCACGGGCCAGCAACTTTTGCAGCGGCGATTGAACGATGGGCCATTGCCCTTTGGCAATATTGGTCGGTTCAGCGCCGCTAAAGGCCAGGTAGCTGTATTTTCCGTAATGAGGCAGTTTTCGGGCCAGGCCTGCCACGGCCTGCGGATGGCCAATGCGCAACCAGACCAGCACGGTTTTTGGATTTTGCGGATGGCGTACGCTAATGACAAAACTGTTGTCCTGCAGCGGGAGATCAAATTTTTCTAACTGTACGCGATCGCTGTTAATGTGGGCGTCATAGTGACTCAGGCCCTGCTCAATCAAAGATTTGAAAGGGTTGTCATCGCCAAAAATCCACACCGGTCGATCGGTAGGCAGGTTATGTACTTCAGAGGCCTGCTTTACTTCCACTTTCTTTTGTTTGCTTTTAGCCCATATTTGCGCCAATTGTCGGTAAGGATCACCCTTTTGCAGCCCATCCGGCAGAACGATTAAAATCTGCTTTGCTCCAAAAATGTTGGAAAGCGCCGGTGGAATCTCACTGAAGTGTAGGCGCCGGAAGACCTGAAATTGCGGATCGATCTCGATCTTGAGCGGTTGTTCGGCAAAGGTCATGGCAAATGATTGCTGACGCGAATCCATCTGCACTATCTGGCTGGTTGCCCGTTCTTTAAAAAATACGGCAACGGGAATTTTCAGGGAAAAAGGCTCTTCTTCCTGAATCTGTTTTAGAGTGAAGCGGAGTTCAAATTGCGAACCCGATTTTTTTACGTCGGCTTCTTTTAGCAACAGTTCCGGAGCTCCGGTACGCTTGACCCATTGTTCAAAGAATGGTTTCAATGGTTTGCCGCTCATTTTTTCAAAGCTGGTTCGTAAATCGTCGAACGAAGCGCGGGTGAATTGCCTGGTTTTGTAAAAATCCTGTAAGGCCTGTACAAACAGCTTGTCGCCTAAATCGGTGCGCAGCATTTCCCAGATCATCATGCACTTTCCATAGCCAATGGCTTCCGAAGGCGCGTCGTGCCTGGAGAGAAATTGGGACAGTGGGAAATCATTGTCTTTATTGACGTAATCGGTGAATTTTTGCAGGGTAGATCGGCGATAGGCATCGCCCTGACCGCGCTGTTCCTGGATCAGATGATCGGCCAGATAAACCGTTAACCCTTCACACCAGTTGCCCCGGGTAAAATCCACGTAAACACTATTTCCCCACCAGTTGTGCAACAACTCATGGGGATAGGAAGAATGCAGGATAAAGGGAAAACGAATGACCTGCGGCCCCAGCAAAGTGAAAGAGGGCATACCGTAACCGGTTTCCCAGAAGTTCTCGATCAGGGCAAACTTCCAGAAAGGGTAAGGGCCGATCAACTGGCGGTACATTTCCAGGTACTGTCCTGTTACTTCCAGGTATTTGTTGGCCAGGCCCTGATCCGGGGAGCGCAAAAAGGCCATGACCTTAACGTTTCCAACCTGCCGCTGATATTCGAAAAATGGGGCGGCGATGAGAAACGCCTCTTCCATGGGATGGGGACAAATCCAGCGGACCAGGCTGTGATCCTTTTCTTTTTGATACCTGGTGCGCCGTCCCTGACTGACCGCATCCCAGCCCTCAGGAAGTTCTACGGTCAAAGCAAAACTGATCAGTTCGTTGTCAAATTGCGGTAACCAGACACTGGAGCCGGCCAGATAGACGCCCTGTGTGTCAATGATGCCGGGCGTGGTGCTAAAACCCCGCGCATACTCTTCACCCTGTTGTTCAATGGGATGGTGAATGGTTCCCGAATACTGAACAATAATCTGGCCCGGCAATGGTTGATGATGGGCCGCTGTTAAACGGTAACGATTCTGGCGCACGCGGGCCAGCACTTCCGGCGCTTCTACATCCATGCCCAGGTCCTGGCCAGAAAGATTGGTGTCTGCCAAACTCAGACGTACCCCTCCGGTAAGAATCCTGGGCTGCAATCCGGAATGCAAGGTGAAATCGAGCGTTTGCAGGGGCGTGTCAAAATGGAATGAGAGAGTGTCCGTTACCGAAAGCGATTGTTCGGAGGGAAAAATCTGCGCCCGAATCGCGTGATGAATGCGCGTGGTCTGGGCCGCCAGATGCCCGCTCAATAAAAAGATGTTTATTAAAAAGAATAAAATGAGAGTGTTTTTCCTTTTCATGGTTCTCTCTCCGCCTAATGTTATGCTAATTGAATTTGACTTTTTCTACTTTGAGCGCCCGTTAACGGACGACAATTTGCACCGTATTTTGCACCTGAAGATATTTTTGCGCTACGCGTCGAACATCCTCTAAAGTCACCTGTTTCAGGGCATTTAGGAACATTTGATCGTAATGGATGTCCCGATGGAAGTAGTAGGAATGGGCCAGGTAATAAGCCTGATTAATACTGGACAACCGGCGGAACATCATGCGCCCCAGGTACATGTTAATGGCTTTTTGCAGATCGTCTTCTGTAAATTCCTTCACGACTTCAGGTCTGAAAAAAGTGGCGTATTGTTTGAGCAACACATCTACATTCTGAGGCCGTGTGCCCTGGGAGACGTAAAATAAAGCGCGATCCCCACGGATTTCGATTCCGGCGCGCATGTGGTAGGCCATGCCCTGTTTCTCCCGAATCTGGAACACAATTTTATCGCCAAGCAAAAGCGAAAGCGCTTTTAAGGCCGGATGGTCCTGTTTTTCAATTACTCTGGAATAGCCCCAGAATAGATAGGAGCGCTGACCGTTGCCCGCCTTTTCAATCTGCACCGGCTGCTGGTGTAGCTTGAGGCTTTTGGTAACCACTGGCACTTCCTGAACAGCGGTTGTGCTCTTAAAATTCTGAAAATTTTGATAAACCGTCTGGGCGTCGGCCGAAGAGACAACGGAGATGATCATGTTCTGCGGTTGAAAATAATTTTTGCTGAACTCAAGTAATTGCGGGTAAGAAATCTCTTCGGGACCTGGCGCGTAAGGACCGGTTTCGTAAACGTATTCCTCCAACAAATGATCGAACAGCTTTCGCGCCGGGTCGGCTTTTCTGCCCATTATGCCCTGAGCGCTTAATTTTGATTTGGCCTTCTGCAACTCCTGTTCAGTTGGTTTGAAATTCAGAAGGAGCTGGTTCAAAAAGCGGATCAAACCGGGCAGGTCACTATTCAGCCCTTCAATACGAATGTAGCTGAAATCGGGGTGTAAATAAATATCATCCATGGGAATGTAGGGATTGTCGTTCACTGTGACCGAAAGTCCGAATTTTTGTGTCATGATTTGATTCTCTTCTGATTTCAAACGCTGGCCCAGACAATCGTGCAGGATTTGAGCGGCATGCTTGCCAAATCGGGCTTGCCAGAAGGCCTTGTGTTTGATCAGGTAGTGAATGGCGATTAACTGCGAAGCCGGATTTTGTTTAACAATGATGGTCGGTAATCCGTCCCTGGCTTCGAACAAACGAACATCGATTTTGGTCTGCTGGCTTTGCCCTTTTGTCGATTTTTTCCGGGGAAACTGTACCACTGTAATGGGTTCGCCTTCGATCTTAAAATGACTCAATCGGCTGGCCATGGCCATTACATGCTGAGGTTCAAAGGTTCTGAGTAGATTGTCAAAACCCGACGTAGCGATGATCTGGGCATTGTAGATGCCGAACATGTGCGGTTTTTCCAGGTTTTTAAGAAAAAAGGTGCGGATTTTGTTGGCCTGGGTCCGGGCCAGGGCCGGAGAGTAAGAAAAATCGGCTGAACTTAAAAAGGCCATCACGGATTGCTTCAAACCCTCTACATCGGGATTAAAACCGGCATAGTCTATGCGTACTTCAACAAAGTTTGCTACGGGACTGGTGATCGTATTCATTTTCACCCGGACGATGTCTTTTCCTAATTGCGCTTTCAGTTCCATGGCCATGTCCGATAGTTTTTTGTCAATTAACTGACTTAGCGTGTAGTCCAGTTTTCCTTTAAGCGGAAAGATGAATTCAACCACACTATTCCGGCCGCTGTAGTAGCGATGGAATACCTGCCCGGAAGCGGGAATTTTTAGATGGGAAACATCATAGGCAAAACTCCAGTTGGAAAGTTCAGGTAAACGCACCAGGCCTGGTTCTTCCTGACCATAAATTTCATTGATCATTTTCAACATTTGCTCAGAGTCGAATCGGCCGATGACGCTGAGACGCATGTTGTTGGGTACGTAAAAATTTTTGTAGAACTCGAAAACCTGATCACGATCCAACCCGCGGATGGTAGAATAAGTGCCCAGAGTGGGCAGGCTTAAGGCGTGTCCTTCAAACAAAATACTGTTCAAATTGCTTTCCAGCTGGGCATCCGGATCAGCAAACGTTTTGGAAATCTCTTCCAGGACGATGCCTTTTTCTTTTTCAAACTTATCTTCCGGTAAGGTGGAGTAGAAGAGCATGTCGGCCTGGATTTCCATGCCCTGGCGAATGTTTTCTGCCGGGGTGACCATCATAAAGTTGGTGTAAAAATCACCGGTATTGGCGTTATTGTAGCCGCCAATGCGATCCACATCATCGTACAGTTGTTTCTGGGAACGGGAGATTGTGCCATTAAACAGTAGATGTTCCAGCATGTGACTCATGCCGCTGGTGGAAAAATCTTCGTAGGCTGATCCTACGCGCACCACCACATTAACGCCCACCATGGGCAGAGCCGGATTTTCAATCAGCAATACCTCCAGACCATTGTCCAGACGATGAATGGAAAACGGTACATTCTGGGCTGCTAATGGCTGCCAGAAGACCATACTTAATAGTAATATGGAAATCGTTGTCTTAAACATGTGAGCCTCCTGATCTTCTTGAATAATTTGAAATTTACAAAACAAAACGATTAAATAAAAAATGAAATCGTTGGTGCGTTTTGAATGGGAAGTCCAACCAGGTAGTGTAAAGGATTCTTCGGTTTAGCCCTCACCCCCAAACCCCCTCTCGCGAAAATCGGGGTTCAGCCCTCCAAGGTAAAAGATTTAACACCCTGCTAAAGCGGGGAATCGAAATGACAAACGGCACAGGTCTCCCAAATTGTCATTTCGACTGATGTGCGGAGCGGAGAAATCTTTCTTCGCCTTTACAAAAGGCTCGAGCTGAAGCTCGAGTTACGTTGCGTTTGCGAATTGTTTGCTAGTGTAAGGGATTCTTCTCCCGCTAAAGCGGGATCAGAATGACACTCAGCACCATTTAACTATTTAACCATTCAACCTTCAACTAATTAACTCTTAGACACATACACTTTTCCACGCTTGTGTCTGCCAGTGGGGGGTCTCGAGCTGAAGCTCGAGTTACCTCTGAAGCGGGATTAGAATGACATGCCGACACAGGCCTTCACCGCCCGGGCACAACTTGCCTTTTCAAAAAATAATTCGTAATTCGTAATTTTTAATTAAAATGGTGTGGGAATATTTGGAAATCCTCCGGCATTTTTTTGGTGAAAGAGGACAAAACACGTAAATTCACATTAAAACAAATAAGCACAGGAGAAAAATGAAACGACCCGAACTACTTGTGCCAGCCGGCACCTTTGAGAAAATGCAATACGCCTTTGCTTACGGAGCCGATGCCGTTTATGCCGGAATTCCCCGTTTTTCATTACGGGCCAGAGAGAATGATTTTACCATGGAAAAAATCGTGCAGGCCATGGAGTACGCCCATGCCCGCGGAAAACGCCTTTACCTGACCATGAATATTTATCCACACAACAATAAAATTCGCTCTTTCGTAGAAATGCTCCAGCGTGTAGCTGCTTTACAGCCCGATGGTTTAATCATGGCCGATCCGGGCATGATTCTGGTGGCGCGTGAAAAACATCCGGAGTTGCCCATTCATCTCTCTACACAGGCCAATACCGTTAACTGGCAAACCGTACGCTTCTGGAAACAGCTGGGCATTAAACGCATCATCTTAAGTCGTGAGTTACGCCTGGAGGAGATTGAAGAAATTCGCCAGCATGTACCCGACATTGAGCTGGAAACCTTTGTCCATGGCGCAATCTGCATTGCCTATTCCGGGCGCTGCCTGCTTTCCAATTATTTCAACCATCGCGATGCCAATCAGGGTACCTGTACCAACGCGTGCCGCTGGGAGTACAAAGTCTATTCCGAGCCTGCAGAAATGGAAACCGAACGCGATGTCCTCTTACCCATGAGTTCCGAACACTTCTACCTGGAAGAAGCAGGCCGACCGGGACAGCTTATGCCCATCGATGAAGATGAGCACGGCACCTACATCATGAACGCCAAAGACCTTTCAACCATTCACATTCTGGACAAAATTGTGAAAGCAGGCATTAACAGTCTGAAAGTGGAGGGACGGACCAAATCGCTTTACTACGTCAGCGTGATTACGCGCGCCTATCGTCAGGCTCTGGATTATGTACAAAAAGGGCAGCCCATTCCGTCAGAGGTCTTACAGGAAGTGTACGCCGTGGCCAATCGGGGCTATGTTACCGGCTTTCTGGAACGCAATCCACTGGAAAATGGCCAAAACTACGAAAGCGGGCATTCAGCCAACCAGAGTCGCCTGTTCTGCGGAATTATTAAAGCCTGGGATGAGCGGCGTCGATTAGCCACCCTCTCCGTACGCAATCGTTTTGAAATAAACGATGAACTGGAATTAATCAGCCCTCAAAAGACCATCCGTTTTACGGTTAAGGAAATCGTAAATTCTGACGATGAAAAGGTAGAGGTTGCCCACGGGGGCGGTAAAGATGTCAAAATTCCTCTGCCTGTTAAACCGGAACCATTTATGCTCTTACGAAAAGTTGTAAAACAAGAGGAAACGATTCTTCTCTAATCTGTAAAATAAAGGATTGCCATGCCCGAAATTCTATTCTACCAGAACCTGACCGATCTGCAGCTCGATCAGCTGGACAAAGAACAAACTATTGTACTGCTTCCGATCAGCTTAATGGAAGCACATGGTCCGCATCTGCCTCTGGGAACCGATTTTTTAATCGCCCAAAAATTTTCGGAATTGCTGGCTCAAAAGCTAATGCAGGCCCACGACCAGATTCAGCCCCTCATTCTGCCGGCCGTACCCCTCGGCGTTGGCGGTATTCAAAGACCGGGTACGTTGAACCACGAACAAAATATCGTGCGAAATACCATTTACCAGTTTGGGCTCAGACTGGCTGAGCACGGTTTTAAAAAGGGAATCGTGGTTAGCGGTCACGCCGGCAAAGGACACCTGAAGGCCATGAGTTCGGCAGCCCGTAAACTGAAGAAACAGAGCGTTTTTGAATTTTTGCCCTTAACCAGTTACCTCTTTTTAGATGCCGGTCTGAAAAAGATGGCGCAAATCATCGATCATGATGGCAACCACATTCCGCTTTATGACGGACATGCCGGGCAATGGGAAACTTCGGTAATGCTGTTTCTGCATCCGGATCAGGTGGATCATCGACATAAAGAATTGCCGCTTTCCCAGGATGCGGAAAAAAATGGCTATCGGGGCCATCCTGCGCTGGCCGATGTGCAAACCGGCCGGAGATTAGTGGACTTTTTACTGGATATGGCGCTATTGATCATCAACAAACATTTTTTTTAATCCACGGTTGATCTCATCTTTCAATGTCTTTTCCTAACATCGAAAGCCGTCTTGATTTTTGTAAGAGCAAAATGCGTCCAATCGGTAAAGGGGCATTACCTTTGACTGAACCCTCTGATGAATCAAACCGTTTCTGTCTGTTTGAAAAGAGGGCCGTGAGTGGAGAAATAAACCATGCGTCCTTATTTAAATTTGCATTTCTGAATGAATTTTGATATTTTTCGAACAGATCATTTAAAAATTCGAAAAGGAGAATATGGTAGACAAAGCCTTACGCAAATCAAAAATTCTGGAAGTTGCCCAAAGTCTATTTGCCCGCTTTGGCCTGGCTAAAACGACCATCGAAGATATTGCTAAAATGGCGCGCATGGGCAAGGCCAGTATCTATTACTATTTTCAAAATAAAGAGGCCATTTTCCAGGAAGTGGTGGATAAGGAAGGGCGCATTTTAAAGGATGAATTGCTGAAGGCGGTCCACGCCGAAACAACACCGCAGGCTAAAATTCGCCGTTACGTTGTCACGCGCATGCTTAAGATTAAACAACTGGCTAACTACTACAACGCCTTACGCGACGATTACCTGAAACACTACTCTTTTATTGAAAAGGCGCGTCAGAACTACGATGCTTTTGAAATAGCCATGATCAGCAATATTTTACAGGAAGGCATCCAGCAGGGCGTTTTTGCCATTGAAAATGTGACTTTAACGGCAGAGACCATTGTGGCTGCCATGAAGGGGCTGGAATATAATTGGACACTGGAAATTCCGGAAAATAAAATAGTGGAAAATATCGATGCCATGCTCAAGATTCTTTTAAAAGGAATTGAAAAGCGAAACTGAATTTTTTTGAATCTTTTTCGAATATAAAACGTAAAAATTCGAAACATATCTTATTGGTTCATGGAGGGGATGATGAAGTCATTTGCCGATTGGGTAATCCGCTGGCGTTTTCCTGTTGTGCTCATTACCTTTCTGCTCACTCTGTTTTTTGCTTATCAATTCAAGTACATTCAGATCAACAGCGATATTCTGTCCTATCTCCGACCAGACGATCCGGAGGTCATTCTTTTTAATCGTATCGGTGAAGAATTTGCCGGCACCTCCATTGCCATGGTCGGTTTGGAGTCGGACAATGTGTTCACGTACAAAACGTTGCTGGTCATTGATACCCTGACTGAAAAGATCAAACAATTAGAGGGCGTCGCCTCGGTGATGAGCTTAACCGATATGCTGGATATTCGGAGTGTTGAAGGCGGGCTGGAAGTAGGCCGGCTGATCGATAAAAACAATATTCCCCATGACGCGGAAACATTAAATAGGATCAGAAAATACACGCTCTCCAAAGACATGTATCGGGGGCGCATTGTTTCGCCCGATGGTAAAATTACGATTATCATCGCCCGGCTTAAACACGATGCTGATAAGGAACGCGTTGCCGCGGAAATCAAACAACTTGCTCTGCAAAAGGCAGGCGCTTACCAGCTCTATTTTTCCGGTCTGCCCATGCAAATGCTGGAAATCAATGACATCATTGTGAAAGACATGGTGCGCCTGGTGCCCGTTGTGGCCCTGATGCTGGTATTAATGCTCTATTTCAGCTTTCGCACCAAACGCGGCGTTTTGTTACCCCTATTGACGGTGATGATCAGTACGATCTGGGCCCTGGGATTAATGACCTTGCTGGACATCAAACTCTCCATCATTTCCAATGTGATGCCCGTCCTGCTTCTGGCCATCGGTTCTGCCTACAGTATCCACATGCTGGCCCGCTATCAGGAAGATATCCATTTTTGTTCGGACAAAAATGCCTGTATTAAGGAAGCGCTTTCTGAGGTGGGGATTCCAATCGTGTTAACCGGATTAACGACGCTCATCGGTTTTTTCTCATTTATTGGCTCCTATTTGACTTCGGTTACTCAGTTTGGCGTTTTTACCGGAATCGGTGTGGGGTTTGCTTTGCTGCTGTCCATCACCTTTGTTCCGGCCATGCTTACCTTTTTTAAGCCTCCAAAGCTAAAACGCAATAAAGAGGGGCGAGAAGATAACGTGCTAACGGCCTTTATGGATTCTTTAGCCCGATTGGTACTTAAAAATGAAAAATCCATTGTTGCTGTGGCAGCCTTGATTACCATCGTCGCCATGATAGGCTTACCCCGTTTGAAGCGCCAGGCGAACATGCTCAGCTATTTCAAAGAAGACACCGATATTCGAATCGCCGAAAAAATGATGGAGAAAAATTTCGGCGGGTCCCTCCCCATTCAAATTTTAGTTGAAGGAGATTTAAAAAATCCATTTGTACTCAAGCAAATGCGCGATCTGGAAAAATTTATGGAAACTCTTCCGTACGTAAGTAAGCCGCAATCGGTAGCCGATTTTATTTGCGAGATGAATCAGGTGATGAACGGCCATTACACCATTCCAGATACGCGTGCCGGTGTGGCCAACCTCTGGTTTTTTATTGAAAGCGAAAACATAATGGAACAATTGGTCAATAATGACGCCAGTCGGGGGATCATTCAGGCCAACATGGGCACCATGGATACCAAAAAAATAGTGACAGCGGTGGAGGCGATAAACCGTTTTATTACAACCCATCTGGACACCTCCCTGGTGGCGCTTAAACGTAATGCTCAAAATGAAGCTACGATCAGGGCCTATGTAATCCAGAAAATAACGAAAGATGTTCAAGGGGATTTTGAACAGTTTGGAATTAAAAGAATACCTGAAGCGGCGCAAATTGAGGAAATAATTCGTGCCGTCGCCAACCAACAAGAGGTAACGTTCAACGAAACAGACATTGAGAAAATCAAGAAAAAATTGGATGATTTTTTTCTAAATGAATCTGAGATCGAAATTGAAGATGAGCACACGATTTTTGCCATTATTGAAAAGGTATCAGAACAGTTGCAAAAAGGGGCTGTGCCTTCAGAACATGAAATTCTGGAAATCATAAAGCAAGAGTTGAAGAACTTCAACGCGTATGCGGAAGAAGATGTGCGGGCTACTGCGCACTCCATGTACCTTATTTTAAATGAAGAGGCCCAGTACAACAGAGTAATGGCCGGTGTGGAGCGCCTGCTCTCAGAATTTACTTCCCGACAAAAAATCAAAGAAACCTTTCGCAATGCATTACGCGATGACCTGTGGCTGATCAATGAACGGTTAGCAGCCTTGCCCGATTCCCTGGCCCGGGCCCGGCGACTTCAGGGAGAAAAGGTGCGTGTGCGTTTTGTGCAATCCGGCATGCCCGTTATTTTTGCCAGGATCGATGCCAGTCTGCTAAAAAGCCAGATCCAGAGCCTGGCCATTGCCCTGATCCTGGTTACCATTATCTTAATCGTTCAAATGCGTTCATGGATCGGAGGGCTGATTTCGGTTTCACCCATCGTATTAACGGTATTGATCAATTTTGCCCTCATGGCCTATTTTAATATTTCGCTGGACAACGCCACCATGATGATTGCCAGCATCGCCATCGGTATTGGCATTGACTACGCCATCCATTTTACAAATCGTTTTAAGGAAGAACTGCAAAAAACGGACAATGAATGGCAGGCTCTGGAAAAGACTTTGCGTACTACCGGTAAGGCCATCGCCATTAACGCCCTGTCGGTGGGCATGGGATTTCTGGTATTAATTTTTGCTCAGTTAATTCCCATTCAGCGATTTGGCTGGCTGACGGCCGCCACCATGCTATTCAGCAGTCTGGGGGCCATTACCTTTTTACCGGCTCTAATTTTGGTGACCAGAGCCCGATTCATTGGAGATTTCCCGAAACGACATTAAATGCTTTTGCAAAGTTTTAAGTAAACTAATCAAAGGAGTCATTGCCATGAAACGTCGATTGTTGTTTCTTTTCGGTTTGGTTTGCATCACAGCAGCCCTGGTTTGGGCCCAGGATGCTCAATCCATTGTGGCCAGAGCCGATGCGGTAGTCAATGCGCCGCTGGATCAAAAAGCTACTTTAACTATGATTCTGATCGATAAGAAGGGCAATCAGAAGAAGCGCACTGCGGAATTCCTGCAGAAAGGCGACGAAAAGAGAATTTTGCGTTTTACGGCGCCTGCGGACCAGAAAGGAATTGCTTTTTTAGGATTGCCAAACGATGTACAATATCTGTACATGCCGGCCTTTCACAAGGTGCGGCGCATCGCTTCCCATGTTAAAAACACCAAATTTGCCGGAACGGATTTCACCTACAACGATCTAAGCTCCTTTCGATATGCTAAGGACTACAACGCAAAACTGCTCGACCAGAATGCCGACTACTGGATCCTTGAACTTAGGCCTAAAGCAGGTGTCAAAAAAGATTACGGTAAATTGAAGATGTGGGTGCGCAAGGATAATTACTACCCGGCTAAAGTAGAATTTTATGACAAAGGTGGAAATCTGTGGAAAGTGATGGAGCGCCGGCAAATCGAAAAAATCGGTAAATACTGGGTCTCCAAAGAGATGGAATTAAGAGATTTAAAAGAAGAACACAGCACCATCATGAAATTGAAAAATATTGAATTTGATACCGGTCTGGCAGACAGGCTGTTTACCAAGAGGTATTTAAAAAGAAGCAAATAGGCAAAGGCATCTTTGGCATGCAAGGGACAGGGCGCACGCCTTTTCCATCCCGTAATAATGGAGAAGATGCCTGAAGGCCTGATTATTTAATGTGTTTGGCTAAGCAATCCGGAGGTTAAAAATGAGAGTGTATTGGATTGTCTCGTTACTGAGCTTGCTGTTTGGTCAGCTCACAGCCCAGGTAACCATCAACGGGTATTTGCAGACTTACAATCGGTTACGTTTGCAACAGAAGGGCAAATTTACCTGGAATGAAAACCAGCTGGGCTTAAAATTTGAAGGCAACCCATCCGATAAGATTCACTATTACAGTGAAGTGCGTCTGCGGGCTTTTGGTTTTCCCAATGTGTTTACCACATCGGACCTGCAACGAAGGGAAAAAGACAGGGTGCAACCCTGGGGCCTGGAGTTTCGCGAAACCTACATCGACATCTACGGCTTCTTAAGCGAAAATCTGGATGTGCGCATCGGTCGGCAACGCATCGCCTGGGGAACGGCCGACAAATTGAACCCTACAGACAATCTAAACGCAGATGATCTGGAAGACATTTTTGACTTTGGCCGCCATTTAGGAAGCAATGCCATTGCAGCAACCTATTACTTAGGCGATTACACCCTGTACGGTGTTTACATTCCGGTATTTACGCCGGCAACCATGCCTTTTGGTGATTGGGTGAATGCCTTCAGGCATCCATTGAACTTACCGACTGGAATGCAATTGGGCTCATTTAAAGAACACCTTACGCTCCCGCAAAACACTTTGGCCCAAACCTCAAGCCTGGCCTTTAAAATAGCCGGCAATCTGTTGAACTACGACTGGTCGTTAAGTTATTACTACGGGCGCGATGATCTACCTCTGATTTCTGATGTTTCCATGACTCCGGCGGCCAATCCTGCGTTTCTGGATGTAGATGTGGAAATGATTTACCCCAGAATGCAGGTCGTGGGGGCAGACATGGCCGGCTCCATTGGGCAGGTGGGAATCTGGGCCGAAGGCGCTCTTTTTCTGCCGGAAAAAGTTTACAAAAATGTTACGGTACCTCATCCCCAATTGGGAGTGGTTCGCCAAAAAGAAATCGCTCTGGATGATCAGCCCTATTTTAAATGGGTGGTGGGGGGTGATTACACCTTTAAAAACGGCTGGTACGTTAATGCCCAATTTTTACACGGATTTGTTCATGAACGAGGTAAAGATGAATTAAAT
Organism: Caldithrix sp.; assembly: GCF_056497305.1. Classification (NCBI taxonomy): domain Bacteria; kingdom Pseudomonadati; phylum Calditrichota; class Calditrichia; order Calditrichales; family Calditrichaceae; genus Caldithrix; species Caldithrix sp. The sequence goes on from NZ_JBSMDE010000095.1 coordinate 22,331, forward strand.
GATTATTTTCTGATGCGTTTTGAAAAAACTTACATGAACGGCGCCCTAAAAATTGCGCCGCTGGGCATGGCCATCACCATTCCGGATTGGGGGCATCTCAAAAATAATTACGGCCTGGCCGGAGGCCCGCAGATCGATTACTATCCGCTCGATGCCTTGACCCTCTCTTTGGGCGCTTTCATCATCCAGGGTAAAGGTGAGAATATCTTTAGCGCAGTTAAGGAATTTGACGAAGCGTTTTTCAAAATAAAGTATGAATTCTAAGGCTGCAGAGCCGTGACCAAAAACATTTACCCCCGGGGATTTAAGCAACCACAGAGAGCACAGAGAAGTATTTTTAAATTAAAAATTAAAAATTACGAATTAATTTGCGAAGGGGCAACTTATGCCCAGGCGGTGAGGAACCGTGCCGGCATGTCATTCTGAGTCCCCGATTTATCGGGATGAAGAATTTCTTGCATTGGTAGACTGAACTAAAACTCGCACTGCTTTGCGGGGAGAAGGGGACAGGGAAGAGGGGTACCTGCCTGCAGTGCGGGAAAAGAGCCCAAGCATTACAGGTTACAATCTGTAAATAAGCGGCCATGGCAAACAGGCACTGCCGCTCTTCTTTCCAGAACATGATAATAATTGATTGCGAACGCTTCATTTGTTATTTTCCCTTAGTTTTAAAAGAGCGCTGCAAGGGAATCGAACTCACAAGGAGATCATAGGAGTCATGATTGCATTGAGAGTAGGATTTTTCTGCAGCGACGTACCAGGTAAGAAAAAATTGATCGGGAGTAAAAGATGATGGACATGAATAATATTTTAAAGCAGGCTCAAAAAATGCAGGAAGAGATGAAGAAAGTGCAGGATACCCTGGCCAACATAACGGTAGAGGGCAGCGCCGGTGGTGGCATGGTCAGGGTCATTGCCAGCTGCAAACTGGAGGTGCTTTCGGTAAAGATTGAGCCTGATGTGTTAAAGGATGAAGACCAGGAGATGCTGGAAGATTTAATTGTCGCAGCAGTAAATCAGGCCATTAAAAATGCTCAGCAACGGGCCGAGGAAGAGATGAAAAAGGTGACCGGCGGTCTGCTGGGCAATCTTAATTTACCGGATGGCTTTAAATTTCCGGGTCTGTAATCATGCGCGAATCAGGAATAACCGTTTTAGATGAACTTATTGCCCAGCTGGCCAGACTACCAGGCATCGGCTTTAAAACGGCCCAACGCCTGGCCATCTTTATCCTAAAAAGTTCCGATGAATACGCACAGCAATTGGCCCATGCCATTCTGGATTTAAAGGAAAGGACGGGTTTGTGCAAACGCTGTTTTAATATTGCTGAAGAAGAGTACTGCCATATCTGTTCTGATCCAAAGCGTGATGTGCACAAAATTTGTGTTGTGGAAGACATTGTGGATGTGATGGCTATCGAAGAGACCCATGTTTACAAAGGACTTTACCACGTTTTAGGCGGGGTTATTTCGCCATTAGCCGGCGTAAATCCTGAAGATTTAACCATTAATGCGCTTCTGGAGCGACTCAGCAACGAACCTATTGAAGAGGTCATTCTGGCTTTAAATCCCAGCACCGAGGCAGAGACCACCATCATTTATCTGACGCGCTTGCTCAAAGACAGTGAAGTGCAAATCAGTCGCCTGGCCAGTGGTGTGCCCATGGGGGCGCATTTAGAATATCTTGATGGGGCGACTATCGGAATGGCTCTACAGGCCAGGCAAAAAATCGACAAAGAAAAATAGGGGGGTGTCAAAAAATTACATCAATGAAAGCCCCGGCTAAAGGGTAAGCCCTTTCAATAACCTAAACCTGCCACTCCCAGCCTTCGCGGGCTAATTCTGCCTGGGTAAATAATTTTTTCGCTTCCCGCTCAATACCCAAAAGGTCTTCGTCCGAATTGTTAGGATCGTGATGAAAGAGCAATAATTTTTTGGCTTTAGCCTCCTGGGCTGTATCGCAGGCCATTACAAAACTGCTGTGTCCATATCCGCAAAACATGCGATATTGTTCTTCGGTGTACTGCGCGTCGTGAATCAGGACATCAGCCTGGTTTGCAAAATTGATCAGGCGCTGGTCGCCGCCTTTGTAGCCCTCAATATCGGTTGCGAAAGTAATTTTATGATCGTTCCACAAAATATTGTACAGGTAGGTTCCATCTTTAGGATGGAAGTAGTACTTCATGGTCTCCACTCTAAAGCCGGAATGGTTCGGCTTCTGCTGGCGGATGTCGCCAATAATCGGCTCAGCCGTTTCGTTGAAATGTACAAAGGTATTTTCGCTAACATTGTAAAACGATTTTTTACTGCGGAATTCGTCCATGCTAACCGGAAAGTACTGGGGCAAAACCTGGGTGCGTAAAATGGTTTCAAAATCCACGCCGACCGTTGCCGGCCCAATTAAGTGCAAGTGCACCTGTGGCATGTAAATCGGAGCAAAATAGGGTAGGCCCAGCAGATGATCGATGTGTGTATGAGTAAACAGAATGGTAATATGAAACAGACCATTCGATTTTTTTTGATGTTCTAAAATTTCGGGGACTAACTCTTTGCCCAGCGGGATGATGCCGCTACCGGCATCAAAAATAACAATCTGATGATTGGTGCGGGCCATGACACAGGTGGTGTTGCCCCCAAAACGCGTCCCTCCCGTTGGTGCTATGGGATAGCTTCCCCGAACACCATAAATCTTGAAAAGAAAATTGTAATCAGGCATAAAGGACCTTTCTCAAGCAAGTCATTACGAACCGGATTCAATCCGCTTAATTTTGTCTCTGATTTTTGCTGCCTTTTCATATTCTTCATTTTCGACAGCTTTCTTTAGTTGTTCGCGTAATAACTCTAATTCATCTTCTTTGGAATGATGTAATATATTCTTTTTCCCACTTTTAGAGCTGCCAAATTCTCCGGATTCCTCCTCTTCCTCTTCTTCCGGAATGTAGGAAGCCTGTTCCATTACCAGATCATCTACAAAAATTGGCGTTCCAAGGCGCAAAGCCAGGGCAATTGCATCACTCGGTCGTGAATCGATTTCGTACATCTGACCGGCAAAATTCAACCTAATAATCGCATAATATGTGTTATCCTTTAGCTCGGTAATGATGACCTGTTCCATTTCAATGCCCAGTGTCTCAAGAATATTTGCAGCTAAATCATGTGTAATGGGACGGGGCGGCTTTAAATTTTCCAGAGCCAGAGCGATCGATTGCGCTTCGTACTCGCCAATTACAATAGGCAGGGCGCGTTCTCCATCCTGCTCTTTCAGAATGATGCCGCTGGCCTGGGTTTGGGTCATAAAAATCCCATTGACACGAACTTCTACCATTGTTCACCCTCAAAATGTTAAATGGCTTCTACAGCTTTAATTTCAGGTATTTGCATCTTCATGATGCGTTCAATACCTTGTTTTAAAGTAATTTGAGACATCGGACATCCGCCACAGGCTCCGACCAGATGAATGTAAACGACATTGTCATCGTCTATTTTAATAAATTGAACGTCCCCGCCATCAGCCTGAAGACCAGGACGAATACTCTCCAGAACTTTTAAAACTTTTTCTTTCATATCGTTTTCCATGATTTTCTCTGCTTTTCAAAGTATATAAAATTAAACTTCAATGTCAAATTGTTTTATCCCTGATTGGTGATAATGTGATAAAGAACAACTCTTAATTTTAACGATATTAGAGAAAATTTTATTCATCTGCTTTTGTATCATTTTAAGATACAATAATAATTTTTAATTTTCAATGACCAATGACTATTTTTTGCTGATTTTAATGAAAATGTTTAATTTCGCTAATAATGGAATGGGAATCGATGGCAGGTTTTGCGGCACTTGCTACAGATGTGTTTTTAACTGCATCGGCCTGTTTTGCGCTGGTGCCCTACAGGGCGTCGGATGACCTTTAGCAGACTTTACGCCGGTATGTTCCAAATACGTGTTGTAACAGATCGCCTGGTGCCGGCCTTTTCTGAACAGACAGAGCTGTAAATTAGGAATCAATTCCCCCAGGAATGGGGAATATTTTAAATCGACACTGCCTGTGCAGCCCGGCAATGCAATCGGCACACGTTAAGGGAGACTTCAACCATAATTATGAATATTTGGATTTTATGAGCAAGACAATTGGTTTTCAGTTAATGATCGGTTTTTTTCTTTTGTTGTGCCAGACAGCGGGCTGGACAAGGACTCTGCCTATCCAAAAGTTCATGGACGGGCCTACCATCCTTTTTGAACAAAAAGAACTGGTCGATTTTGTCAATCTCTACATTCTGGTAGATAAGTTAACGAGTCCTTCTCCGGATGAGGAAGACCAATTTGTGCACCAGTTGGAAAATCGGCTTGCTGAACAGGGAGCGGTGTGTCAGGTCTTGGGGCCGCTCACCATTCCGCAAATGCCCTGGAATTTTGACCAGCACAGCCTGCTTATCGCTCGCTTTACGACGGGTGATTTTGAAAAAAGGTTGCCCCGCATCCTTGAAGCACTGTTCTCTGTTAAATTATCCGACCGGATTCTAATGTATGATCAGAATCTACGTTTTCAGCTAACCGGCCATGATTCCCCCCCCATTCCTCAGGCGCCAGACAGGCTTTTAGGCGGGACGGCCCCAGGCGATCCTGTAACTTTGCTACAGCAAATGTATCTATTGTTTTCGGGGAAATTCAATACTTTCAAGCTGTTAAAGGGAATTAATGCGATTTTAAAGAAAAAGAGAAAACCTCTCTCAGGTGCAGCAGTGAATGCTGATTTGCGTTATTGGTTATTTGTGTATCAACGGTTTGTGCTTAAAATTTTGCAAAATCAGTTCAGTTTAGGTACCGGAGACTGCCAGAAAATCTGGGCGCCCATTGATCTGAAAAAAAATAAAATTTTAATCCACACACCATTTCAATTGAATCAGGACAGTTTGTTGTTGAGTTTAAAGCAACAGGCAATCGCCTTTAAAGCCTGGTACCTGAACGACTATTTGAACGGCCTGGGGTGGCTTGATTTTGACCAGGATTTTAAAAGTTTGTTACGTTTGTATGCCCAATGTTATTGTAAAGGACATTCTCTCTTGGCCATAGATTTTAACGTGGAAAATGATGTTTTACAACACATATTACTAAACCCGGAAAACTTTATCGAATTTTATGAGGTGCAATAAATTGATGCCTGTTTGGCGCAAGGTCAGCTTTTTATTGATTTTGCTTGTTTTAATGTCCCCCTTTCCAGGCCGGGGTCAGCAGCAAAGAACATTTATAATCGGTGTGGATGAAAGCATTCAGGCTTTCCAAATGGATTCTTTGCACTTTGCACCTTTGCTGGAAATAGAACCGATTAAAATCTTCGAAATGAAACCAGAACGGTCGTTTAAACAGGAAGCGTCTTCCTTCTCCTGCAAGACCGTTGCATTGGCCCAGCCCATGGACAGTGTATTCAGGCTGATCGCTAAGGTTGGCCGGCGTCTGCAGGCAGGCGCTTTGCAAATCACGTTTAGCGATACCTGTGACATCCGTGTTCTGGTCAGGCCGGAGGTTAAATGGCATGTCCTACCGGTCAAAGAATTAAATCTATTTTTATCGAAAAAAATCATTCAGGATGAATTGTACATTGAACTCAATATGTTTGATTTATCCCGGGAAAAGAATACCGATCTGTTTCAAATTTTATTTTTTGAGAATTTATTTCAACACTTTTTACAGGAAAAAATTGCCCGGGGACGTGTATTTAGTCGACCGGTATTGACTTCGCTTATTGAAGATTTCAGACCGGTCTATGAACCCGAACTCCATTTTTATCTAGATGCCAAAGCGGCCAGCGCCCTCATTAAAAAATGGCCCGATATGAAGCAGGCTTTCAAAAGGCGACTTTTTTCCCCATCTTTTGCGGATCAGGTAGCGGCCTTTGAACAAAAACTGAGTTTACTCTGGAATTCCGATTACAACCGTCTGGTGGCTATGACTAAACTATTGGCGCGCTACGGGAATGTTTTCCCGCTTAAAAAAATGGACCTATCAACGAATTCTGAAAATATTAATACCTTAAGGCAAAACATGTTAAAAATGACCGATGCCTTGCTTGTTTTTTGGTTTAAGTCGGGTCGATTAAATCAAGAGATGATTGAATCGTTAAAAGAAGAAATTGGCCATCAAGATTTATTGATTTTTTAAATGTGGAACAGAAACAGGAGGGAAATATGATTAGTCCGTACATCTTCAGGGAATACGATATTCGCGGTGTTGTGGATAAGGATTTAACAGAGGAAGTGGTCGAACAACTGGGAAAGGGCATTGGAACCTACATGAGCCGACACAATGCCAGACGCATTACCATCGGGGGTGATGTGCGGCTTTCCACAGAAAGACTGCGCAAGGCTTTAATGGCTGGCATCCGAAGCACAGGGGTGAATGTGGTTGATCTGGGCCCGGTGCCCACACCCGTGCAATACTTCAGCATGCACCATATTCCGGATGTGCAGGGAGGCGTAATGATTACAGGCTCTCACAATCCGCCGGAATTTAACGGTTTTAAAATCACGCTGAACAATGCGCCCGTTTTTGGTCCCATGATTCAGGACATCCGGCAATTGATTGAAAAGCAGCATTTTGAACAGGGCAGCGGTACTTACCAAAAGCAAGAAATAATCGATGATTACATCCATTTCATCAAGCAGAACATTAAGTTAGAGCGACCGGTAAAGGTTGTGCTGGATTCCGGAAATGGGGCTGCTTCGCTGGTGGCCCATCGCTTGTTCAAGGAATTGGGAGCCGATACCATCGATCTGTTTGACACGCCGGACGGTCGTTTTCCCAATCACCATCCGGATCCCACGGTGGTCAAATACATTCAGGAATTAATTAAGACGACCAGAGAGAGCGATGCTGAACTGGGCATTGGCTACGACGGCGATGCAGACCGTATTGGTGTCATCGATGAAAATGGCGATGTGATCTGGGGCGATCGTTTAATGATCATTTTCAGTCGCGACATTCTAAAAAATAATCCCGGCGCACCGATCATTTTTGATGTGAAGTGTTCACAGGCTTTACCGGAGATGATCGAAAAATTTGGCGGTAAGCCCATCATGTCCAAAACCGGGCACTCCAACATCAAACAAAAGATGAAAGATCTGAAAGCGCCCTTTGCCGGCGAAATGAGCGGACACCTGTTTTTTGCCGATCGCTTCTTTGGCTTTGATGATGCCATTTATGCTTCGGCCAGAATGGTGGAACTGGTGTCCCGCAGCAATCAAAAAGTATCCGAATTTTTAGCCGATGTGCCCAAATATTATTCCACTCCAGAAATTCGCGCTGAAGTACAGAATGATGAAATCAAATTTAAAATGGCGGCCCAGGCCAAAGAGTATTTCTCTCAGAATTACGAAGTAATCGCTATTGACGGAGTGCGCATTCAATTTGGCGACGGTTGGGGACTGGTGCGCGCTTCTAACACGCAACCGGTGCTGGTCATGCGATTTGAAGCGCGAACTCCTGAACGGCTGGAAGAAATTAAAAACATGGTCATCAACAAATTGAAAGAGTTCGGGGATATTAAACTGTAACCGCTTGTTTGAATCTCCGAACATCAAAAGGAAATGGGAGTGTGGAAAGCCGCCCGCTGTGCTCCCCTGCGGTGCGCGGCTTTTTTAATAGGTAAAAACTAGGGCAGCGTAGCCGCAACCAAAAAACTTCTTTAAAAAATGACAGGCCGTTGCCCCGGTACCCTTTAACTCTTAATTCTTCCCTTCCAACAGATTAAGTCATTTCACGAATTAGCCCTCACCCCCTCGATCTCCCTCTCCCAGAATAAAAATCTGGGCGAGGGGGAAGACCTTTGTGGGAAATTTTCTTAATTGTCCGGCCGCTTTAGCCGGTTTGAGCACAGCAGAAATTGCGATTCTCTGGGACGGGACATCAAACCATTCAACAATTAAACAACTCAACAACTCAACCTTTTTACTTTCTCATACAGCAGAAAAATTTTCGCATTACGCTGTGGCGAGATTAGAAGTTTTGAAGGAAGTGTTCTAAGGCAGCACAGCCGAATCCAAAGCTTTTAATAAACCGCAAAGTACGCCAGGTGCTTGACAGCGTAACACGTA
>NZ_JBSMDE010000096.1:0-9429 GCF_056497305.1 Caldithrix sp.
GAAGCATTTTCCTGAAGGTTGTTCCAATTAGCGCAACCTCTTTGTGTACAAGTTAAAATCGCTCTTGAGAAAGACTTTGCAAAAAATGCTTCGCCCTTACAACGTCTCGAGCTGAAGCTCGAGTTACCTTGCGCCTGCGAATTTGCAAGGGATTCTTCCTCCCGTTGAAGCGGGATTCCGAATGACATGCTGGCACAGGCTTTCACTGACTGGGCACAACTTGCCGTTTCGCAAAATAATATATAATTAAAATTAATTCTTTGCGGTTTTTTAAAGGGTGCGGCTATGCTGCCTTAGAAGAAGAAAATTTTCCCTTGTTTAATTTTCCCCTTTATCGTATCTTTTTCTACGGATAAATTTTTGGGAGAAAGCCATGCGTACTAAACCGGATGAGAAAGCGCGTAAAATTTTAGAAGCTGCCGTCGAAGTGTTTGCCCGGAAAGGGTATCAGCAGGCTAAAATTTCAGAAATTGCCAAACGTGCCGGCGTGGCTCATGGAAGCGTTTACACCTATTATAAAAACAAAGAAACCTTATTGTACCAGATGATCGTTTCCGTCTGGAAACAATTCAGCGATCGCATGCTGACCATTAGTAAAGATACCGACATGGATCCCCTAGAAAAGCTTCGCCACATGGTTGATGCCACATTTGAAGTTTTTACAGCCGATCCGCAATTGGGATTTGTGGTCATTAAAGAACATAACGAATTACGCAAAAAAGGCATTGACGCCTCCCAGAAGGAATATCCCCATTTAGTCAGGAGCTTTTGTCGCGTGTACGAAGAGGGCGTTGCCGACGGTTTTTTTAACGCTTCCATTCATTGCGAAATGTATTTTCACTTTGTGTTTGGCGGGTTGTACCACATTATTCATCGCTGGGCTTACGATCCGCCATCCATTGAACTGGATGAGGCGAGCGAACAGGTAAAACATTACATTCAACAAAGTCTGATACGGGGTTAATGACCTTCTGTCAGATTTTTAACCAGTCCCGCATATTTGCGTTCAATTTTAAAACCAAATCGATAGAAATACTCCGGACGGAAAAAACCGGTGGTAACATATTTTAATCCGGCGTCGCGCATGCGATTAAAAAACTCGGCCATTAGTCCTTCGCTGATCCCTTTGCGTCGGTACTTGGCCGTGACCACAATCTTTTCCATATGGGCCGTTTCTTCATTCACTTTGGAATAAAACAAGCCACCGATCACATATCCCCTTTCCGAAACAGCAATCAAAAAGCGGTGCTCCGGTTTAAACACCACCGGCAGATTGGCTTCCAGAAAAATGTTGTGTAAACGGGCAATCTCTTTGGGAGTCATAGGTTTGCGGACATGAAACCTCCGACCGTCGTAATCTTCCATGGTCACCACCACGTCGCTTTGCTGCACCCCGCTGGGCGAAACGCTTAGCCAGCCGGCGGCGTCTTCTGGTTGTAAATGCGGATATCCCAGACGGCTGAGGAAAAATTCTTCCTTTTCGCTCAAGTGAAATTGGTGGCGAATTTCAGAGAATCGTTTTAGACGATCCTCATGCGTTAATGGTCTTTTAGCAGATTGTTTGATGATATTTTTCAACTTGGCTTTAAACTGCGCCGAAGAATCCTTAAAGACGGTTTCCAGGTAGAATCGCGCTCTGATTTCCGGATAGCGCTGCTCAAACTGTGAAAGCTGGTAGGTCTCGTACAATTCGTTCAATGTAAACAATTGAGCCGAAAAATCGGCCTGGGGATTCAGCTGCATCCAGCGCTGGAAACGCTGAATGGCAAAATAGAGATTACGCGGAATGTAGCCCTCCTGCTCGACCTGTTTAATGAAGCGCCGCAGTTCTCTGTCCAGTTCCTGCGGTTTGTTTTCCACAGTTTGATCCGTAAGCATGTGTTGTAAATGGTTCAGGCCGCTTTTTTCGCCTTCGGCGTCCAGAATGCCGCTAAAAATGTAAAAATAGATGCGTCGATCCTTTTTAAGAAAGGGATAGGTTTGTTGCTGGCGCAACACAAACTGCTGATAGAAATCGCACACCAGCTCGAGCAAACCATTGGACTTTTTGCGGTTCCGGATGGAAAAGATACGCACACCGGTGAGGTAATCATGGGCCGGAATCATGATGTTGGCTGCGCTCTTATCTTCAATTTCCAGTTGATAGCCCGTCCGGCGCCAGAAACTGACATGGGCCGAAATACCCGACCAGACAAAGTGGGGCCAGAGCACTTGCAAGCGACTTTGCGATTCCGTATTATTGCGTCGCATAATTTTTGAAATGTACATCTGCAGAGAATCGCCCGGGATGTACTCCTCGGTCCACAGGTTGTATTCTTTCCAGAAGCCCCCGAATTCTTCCACCAACCGTATGCCCCGCGCCAGAGCGCCGGCGTGAATGAGCCAGTTCATCTCTTCGCGAATGGATTCGGTAGGTTGCCCGTGTTCCAGATTGATCACAAAATCCGCGCCCCCCTGGAAGCGCGTTTGCACCGAAACGCGGTAAACGCTGTGGTTGGGCTCTGTGTACAATTTACTAATCCACACGCCGCCTGGCGGGATATCATACAAACCGGCCAGAATGCCATCTCCTAATAAGAACAAGGCTTCGCGAATAATCGGTTGCTCACTGATGGCTTTGAGCAGGAACTGTTGATCTTTTTCCGGAATGTCTTCTTCAAAAATAACAACATCATTCCAGCGATACTCTTCTCCGGTCTCCACATCGATCGAAATTTTCTGGTTTTCTCCGATCCAGCGCCGAAAGCCTTGCAGTAATTTAATCCGCACTTCGGAGGCCATTTGAGAAAGACCAGGAATATCATGTCGCAGCTGATAACGCACAATCCACTGGCGGATTTTTTTGTAATGCATGGGGTGGACAACACCTATCTGTCCCAGAAGATGTAACAGAGGCGCCACGGCTGTTTGCTGAATATTCTGGTTTGGGCTCAAACGTTTGATCTCATTCTTAATGAGGGCGTGAATTCCTCCCAACACTTCCAGATCCACATCCAGTTTATCGGCCACGGCCTCAATCAAATCCGGGGTTAAAAAGCGATGATTAAATTGCAAATAACCGGACAAATAATCTTTTAGTGCCCGACCTCTGAACAGGTGCAGCCCAAGTAAAAACATTTGCTGCAAGGCGTCAAGCGACCAGGCATAGCGCGGATAAGCCACCAATTGTTTGAGTAGGCCATAGAACGATTGCTGAGGATCATTTAAAATCTTTTGCAAATACGCAATGCCCTTAGCTATGGCCGCCGTGTCTTCGCTTTGAATATGGAGAATGGAAAGATGAATGCCTTTGAGATTAAATTCCTCGCTTTCGAGCAACTGCTGAAAATCTTCCATCTCCTGTGGTGTGAGAGGTGTGGCGCGGAAAAAGCGAACCAGTTGTAAACGTTCATTTAAATTGTCCAGGCGGTACCAATGAAAGATCTCCTCGCCGGTAAATTCGAGTAAAGCCCGATTACCCAACCAATACAAGGGATTGGAGAAAATTAACTGCATGTCGATTTCAGAATCGCTGAAGCGGTAAATATAATCGCCGATCTGAATCATGTCGTCTGCAACTTTTTGCAGGGGCAAAACACACTTATGGCCAGGGATGACGATGCCCCTTTCGTTCAGCTGCAGGTCTTTAATTAAAAAGCCCTTTTCTCGTAAGAACCAGTTTGGGATTTGCAGCGTAAAACCCTGCCACTTAACATCTATAAAAATTTGCTGATACATCTCTTCGATGAGCGCAGCGAAGTTTTGTTCAATGACGCGCCGTTTGAAAGTGCCCTTGGGAGTAAGCTCACCCTGTTCAGCCGAAAAGGGGCGATCAATAATCCTGAAATCGACAATGCGCTCAAAGGGCGCCAGAAAATTATTGACAGTAACGACCAGCGAAGAGAAAAAATTGTGCAGTTCTTCTGCGTCCATCTGGCGCAGGGGATTACCCTGGCCTTCCAAATTAGGGTAGATCAGAACCGTGTTAAAAGGCCGATTGTCCCCCACCAGAAAAACCTGCTTAACAAACTCGGAATCGTAAAAGAAATTTTCGATGCGCTGTGGGGCGATCGTTTCACCCCGAATGTTTTTGTAAATCTCTTTTTTGCGGTCAATGATTTCAAAATAGCCATTAGGCAATTGGCGCATGATATCGCCCGTTGGGAACCAGCCATCTACAAAGGGTTGCTTGCGGTGCCCATAGTAGCCCATCATCACATACGGGCCGCGAATGAGCAGTTCGCCATCTTCGGCCAATTTAGCCTGAATGCCGGGCAGGGGCCGACCCAGGGTATTTTCAACATAGTTTCCGGGTTCGGTCATGGTAATACCCCCGGTGGCCTCGGTCATACCAAAGCCGCTTAACAGTTCCACACCGTTGCGTTGAAAAAAGCGAAAGATGGTCGGATCCAGATAACCGGCAGCCGAGAGCCCCCAGCGCAAATGCCCTCCGGTGGTCTCTTGCACCGCTTGCTTCACCAGCGCTTCATCATCCAGTTCTACATCCACGCGCTGAGCGATATGTTCGTACAGCTGCATCCACTTTTTGGGAATACTTATAAAGACCGTCGGTTTCACCAGTTGCATATTGCGTATCAGAGTTTCGATAGCCGGATTTTCCATGAAATAGTACTCGGCCGTCCAGAAAACGGAACCGATCATCTCCAGATAGCGGCCAAAGGTGTGAAACAAAGGCAAATAAGAAAGAAAACGATCTTGCGGTCCGATTTCAGGCAGCGCCAGGGCGCGGCAAAACCGCTTGTAGATGATGTTCATCTGCGAAAACATGATGCCCTTGGGTTCGCCGGTTGTTCCGGAGGTGTACATGATGCTCGCCAGATCGCCTGTGGAAAAATTTTCCTGGCGCTCCACCAGCTGATCATGACTCAGTTGCATGCCCATTTGAATGAGTTGAGCCTGTGACAGAATGCGCTCTTCGGTGGGCTGTTCTTTAATCATCACAATGTGTTCAAGCTGTACCAGCTCTTTACGCACCTGATTCACGATTTCGAGCTGTTTGTGCCCGGAAATCAACAGGATTCTGGCGCCGGTTTGATTGAGAATGAAAGCCACCTGATGGGCCACCGAATTGGCCGGAATCATCACATTGACCAAACCGCTTGACAAACAGGCCAGATCGAGCAGGGCCATTTCCAGACTGTTTTGCATAAAGAAAGCCACGGCAGGTCTGTCTGGTGGCAGATGACCGCTAAGAGCCAGCAAGCCCCGCCCGTATTGTAAAATGCGTTCTTTTATCGCAGAAAACGAATAGCGCAACACGCTGTCGCCGCTGATCAGACCAAAAATCGTTTTTTGGGGGTAAAGTTTAAAACGCTGACGCAACAGCGGAGCCATGGTAAAATTACTCTTTTCGATCAATTGCAAAATCAACTCCTCCCAGGGCTCCGTTGTTTTGAGGCGTTTCAAAAAAACAGGTTGACGTAAGAGCTCAAGGTACAGGTGGATGACAGCGCGCATTTCATTCTGTAACTCGTCATTGATGAGCCATAATTGTTGGCCCAGTTCCATGAAGGAAGCTTCGGACACCTCTTCCATGAAGGCGTCTCTCAGATTTGCGCTGAAAAGGACTTCAAACAGATCGTTCAGTTCTATTAGCGTTTCGCGCACGGCAAAGCCATTTATTTTTTTCAGGGTTTGTAAAAGATTTTCGAACTGTTGAACCATTGAGCCAAACTCTTCATGAGCCAGGGCCATTTCTCCAGCCGAAAAAAGTTGTTTAAGACGGGTTAGTTGCGCTATAGTTTGATGAAGCATGATGTAACCTGAGTTTAATTTGCTTTACAGGAAATTAGCAAATTTTGAACCCTGATCAAACCGGAATATTTTCACAAGGTATGGATTCATGTGGGCGATTTTTTTGAAGATGGTTTATTTACAACTTTATTTGCTCTGCATGCTCAATTCTCTTCTGGCCTTTTCTCACACAGGGACGAGGGCGCAATTCAGGCTGCCAGTGTAAGGGATTTCTGGTTTTGCCCTTTCTCCCCACCAATTGTCATTTCGACCGATGCGCGGAGCGAAAGCGACATGCTGGGCGGAGAAATCGTTCTTAGAAAGAGAGTGTTACCATAACCACCATATTGTTTTCGATGTTTCTACTCAATCCCCAGTGCCAGACCCAGCTCAAATAAAACGACTTAAAAATTGCTTTTGAAACCGTGACAGTAAGCAGGCCAAGCCCCTTTTTGGGGACATCATCCAGAAAACGATTGGAATACGTGCCATAAGCCAGAACCGTTAAAAGTTCAAACTGATCCCAGGTTAACTGGTTACTCAATTCAATCCAGTAATAATCATCCCGTTCCTGGCCCTGCGTACTTTTCTGCGGGGGGACATAATAGGTTGCCAGTCCCCACTTTCCCGTTTCAACTCTGGCGTACAATTCGCCCTCCATTCTGGCTCGGTTGTTAAAGGACTGAAACAGATCGTAGCTATATTGCATAATTAAAAGCAAGCCATTCAGCAGAAAACTGCAGAAAAGGATCGGTTTCCAGTCTTGCGCTACCCGGGCCAAAATCCACCGATGAGGTCCACAGTCCCAACTGGAAAGAGTTTAAATCCACGGCTACCAAACTTTGAAATGCAGGGCCACGATTTTGAACAATCCCTCGCCACACATAAGTGGAAACCAGCGAGGCAGCGCCGCTCACTGAGGCCTGGGCCTGCAGAAACGTGAGAGATAAAAACAGCGTTGTAATTCCTTTAATTGTCGTTTTTAAAAATGACATAGCTCATTCTCCTTGTGAAAAACATGCGACATTTTGCAAGATGTATCTGGCTCAAGCACTCCAGATATTTCGCCACAGAGGCAGGAAAAATTTTTCTGTGCTAAATAGCTATTTGTAAGGAAGAAGTTAAATGCCCCAACTCTATTTTACAGAATTCTAAAATAACACACGATTTCAACCATTCCCATTCAGCGGGTATTTTGGCCCCCCTTTTTTTCAATCCTGATGTACTTTTTTCATAGCCACCCCGGGAGGCCAAAATTTCCTTCTTCGTTTTCTTATTGTGTTGTAAAGATCTGAAAGCCATTGTACGCTTCCATGCCATGTTCACCAATATCCAGCCCTCTGAGTTCTTCTTCCGCGCCCACTCTCAGGCCAATGGTTTTAGCAATGCCTTTGAATATCAGAATACCCAGACCAAAGGCCCAGGCAAAGGCCTTTGCCACGCCAAAGCTCTGAACGGCCAGCAACCTGATTCCACCGCCATACAACAAGCCTCCCTTAGTGGAGAACAATCCGACGGCCAGGGTGCCAAAAGCGCCGCAAACGCCATGCACACTCACCGCGCCGACCGGGTCATCGATTTTTAAAGTACGATCGAGGTAAAACACACTCAACACCACAAGAACGCCGGCAATAAATCCAATAGTCACTGCTCAAAGAGGAGTCACGCTGGCACAACCGGCGGTGATTGCTACCAGACCGGCTAAAGCGCCATTGAATGTCATTGAAGCTTCCGGTTTTCGTTCGATTAACCAGGCAGTGGCCATAGCCGCAATACCTCCAGCGGCTCCCGCCAGATTGGTATTTATGGCAATTAGCCCGACTTCCCCGTCGGCAAATGTTGTACTTCCTGGATTAAAACCG
Source organism: Caldithrix sp. (assembly GCF_056497305.1). Classification (NCBI taxonomy): domain Bacteria; kingdom Pseudomonadati; phylum Calditrichota; class Calditrichia; order Calditrichales; family Calditrichaceae; genus Caldithrix; species Caldithrix sp. The sequence goes on from NZ_JBSMDE010000096.1 coordinate 7,596, forward strand.
AACCAGCCGAACCAGAGAATAAAAACGCCCAATGCGCCCAGGGCAATATTGTGTCCAGGAATAGCATTGGAGGAACCATCTGGATTGTATTTGCCAAGACGGGGCCCCAAAGTCATAGCTCCAGCCAGAGCCAGCCAGCCACCGATGGAATGCACTACCGTTGATCCGGCAAAATCAACAAATCCCAATCGTTCCAGCCAGCCGCTCCCGGCCAACAAAGAGCCCCAGGCCCAGGAACCGAACACCGGATAAATCAGACCAGAAATCAGGAAACTATACAGTAAATAGCTTCCAAACCTGGTACGTTCAGCCATGGCACCTGAGACTATGGTGGCTGCGGTTCCGGCAAACACCGTCTGAAAGATCAAAAATGTCCATAACCAATCTTTTGTGCCAAAGACATCGAGTGAAGGTACAAAATAGGTGGTGCCAAACAAACCATTTGTTTGACCAAACATCAAGCCAAAGCCCACCAGGTAAAAAACGACCGAAGCCACACAAAAATCCATTAAATTTTTTATTATAATATTAACCGTGTTTTTGGCTCGTGAAAAGCCACTTTCTACCATAGCAAAACCGGCCTGCATGAAAAAGACCATGGACGCCGCTATTAACGTCCAAACGGTATTCATGTTCAACTGCAATAACCGGTCGGATTTCGCAAGCGCCGCAGCAGTGGGCACATCGGCATGCCCCAGGCTGAAGGCCATCAACACCAATATTCCACTTAGCATCATGTATTTCTTCATGTTAACACCCTTTCTTCTATTAACCAATGGCTGCTTTTCCTTCTTCGCCCGCGCGGATTCTTACACATCGGGCCAGATCAACTACAAAAATCTTTCCATCCCCAATATTTCCGGTTCGGGCGCTTTCTACAATGGCCTCAATCGTAGGTTGCAAAAATTCCTCGTTTACTGCGATTTCGATGCGCACTTTTTTAAGCAGATTTACTTCAATGCGCGCCCCTCGATAGGTCTCGGAATAGCCTTTTTGCTCACCACAACCTAAAGCATTGGTAACTGACATTTTAAATATTTGCCTGGAGTAAAGAACCTGCTTTACCGCTTTTAACCGTTCTGGCTGGATGTAAGCAATGACCAGCTTCATGAGCGACTCCTTATTTAAATGGTACATTGATTTCCCTGCTGTGCTCTTTTAAATTCAAATGCTGTACCAATTTCTATTGAGAGGGCTTAATTATTTATTTTTCTAAAAATTAATTAAAATTGAACTGGTTTATTAAGAACTACATTTTTGCAGGACAAAATGCTTTTTACTACAATTTTGTTTCTATCATTTTCTTGATTTTTGTTAAACAGCGGAGATAAATCATTTTACTGAAGAAACTTGCACTTTAAGAACGGGAATAATATCGATATTTTATGGATATTTTTATTTGGCATAGAAATTATTGCATCTTATGGCTGCATTTTCCAGCAATTATCCCAGAGCATTCCTACAAAATTAAAAGGATTTCTATAGAGTCCTACATTTTTGTAAGTTAATGCTGAAGTTATTTGCTCAGCGTAAAGGCCTCAAAGCCAGCTTTGCCGTTTTCTTAAATGGTTGAGTTAAATTAATGAGAACAGATCTTACCGTTAAATAGTTATCAGCCCGATTACTGGTCGTTAATGGGGATATAATTAGAATACTTCCTTCAAAACTTATAATCCCGCTTAGCGGGATGCGAAAATTCTTGTGTTAAAGATCCTAACCCCCCGGCCCCCTTCCCTTTTTTAATAAAGGGAAGGGGGAGCGAATTGTGCCGCTTTGCTGAGTCTTCGCCTTACATGTCAACAAATTTTATTTTTTTTGAAATCTTTGTGCTCTC
>NZ_JBSMDE010000097.1:0-39588 GCF_056497305.1 Caldithrix sp.
CCGATCGGGAAAATCACAAACGCAGCCCGCGTTCCTGAATAAAGCATGGCCTGAAACATTAGAACAAGCGCAACGCCTAAAAGCGTTTTCTTTTGAATTGACAATCGTTTATTGCCCAGAATTAAAGCAGCCAACAACACCTGCGTGTATCCCATATTAAAGCCGAAGGTGACCGGATCGGCCATGAAAGAGAACTTTCGTAACCTTCCCCATTGAAAGAGCAACCAGAATCGCTTGGGATCGGCATGCACCCATCGATCTTCAAAGCCCGCTAAACCGATCAGGTCTTGCTTAATTCCATAAAGCGCAGCTAATAACGACAAAAGAATCCACATTTTTACTAAGCGCTTTACCTGTTGTTTTGTTTTTAAAACATATGAGACAATAAAGTAGAATAACATGTAACCTGCCATGGAACGCATGGTGTAAATAAAACACAGCTTACAACCAGCCGCAGGATTAAAAAAAGTGGCAAAAACGTAAACAATATAAACGATTACCATCCGCGAAATAGCGCCTTTGGCAAAATCCCAGTTCTTTTCCGTGAGATTATTGTAAAACACGCTAAAAGCCAGGGTCATTATCATCACATCGGTAAAAAGCCCCACAGGTACATTAGGCATAAATCGTTTTATCCCCAGCAGAAAATAGGAAACGGTTAAAATAAAATACACGCCAAAGGTCGGATAAAATAGGGAGGCCATAAGTAAAGGGGTGCCGATAACCGCACCCAGCAAGAGGACACCAATAGTAAAACCCATCTTGCCTAAAACAAAGGCATAAAAAAGCCCACCACCAAGCGACAACAGCACGCCGACCCTGTTACCTAACCGTTCATCAAAAATGCGCTGTTTAATCTTTTCTTTGAAAAGCGTAACTATTCCGGATCTTTTAGAAAGATACATGTTTCTTTACAACCCAATCATCACTTTTTGCCACAAATATATTCCAAAAAGAATGATTACAGCATAAGCCACCTTGCGAAAGAAATAATCCGCCGTACTCTCAAACGGTTGTTGACACTGAGGACAGGTATCGGGGAACAATTCATCTACCCGAGCTTTACAATGCCGGCAATATTTTATTTTATTGAAATCATCCACATCGTCATCGGTCAGAATGAAATCACCAAAGTCTTTATATTTGATCATGGTTTTGTCTCCGGTTTTACCCACTTGCCTTTATCAAAATCCCAGACACGCACCACTCTGGCTGGGTTACCTACCGCTACCGAATAAGGTGGAATATCATTCAAAACCACGGCATTGGCCCCAATGCGCGCATAGCGACCAATGACCAATGGCTCGCCGCTCTTTTTTCCCATTATTACAGCTCCAGTGCCCACGAATACATCTTCTTCCAGAATAACCGGCGCCGGTTTAACAGGCTGGTAGTGATGCGGTTTATCCGGATCCATACCGTGGTGCATGCCTAAAATGCGCACATACTGGCTTAACCCAACATGCTTGTGCAACTCCACAGGCCCCAGAATGATACACCCAATACCTGTGTGCACTTCATCGTGGACAATGACATCCCCCATACCATTGTTGATCACCACTCCTTTTTCGATGCGTGAATTTTTCCCTAATTTAAATTTGTGAAAGGGCACCAGATCCAGGCGCGATCCCCAGTTGATGGTTCGTCTGAAATATCTGGGGAAAATAGTAATTAACCAGATGTACCAGCGTACACGCGCTGAAAACGGTTTGGGACGAAAAATTAGCTTTAAAATCAGTTTTTTTAGTGCTGGATTGTTTTTTATTTTCTGTTTTAATCCCATTTACATCCTCCCTTCTTTTAAAGCATTAGCCAAAATTTGAGCAAAGGCCTGTCCCCGATTTTCCCAGGTGTTTTGCCGGGCAATGGCTAAACGTTTATCGAGCATCTCTTCTGATTTTTCATTCAGGGCTTTTAAAATCCCCAATTCAAAAGATCGCGCATCTTCCGCCAGGTAAATGGCGTCTTTTACCGGCTCAAGCGCATCCGGATTAAAGTTCAAGGCTACCACCGGCTTTCCTGCACCCAGATATTCAAACAATTTTAAAGGATAGATTGTCCGACTAACTGCATCAATTTTAAAAGGAATTAAAGCCACGTCGAATGCTTTTAAATAGGCCGGTACAAGGCGATATGGAACGGCTCCGGTAAACAGCACATTTGTAAAATTATAAATTTCAGGCGGTACATAATGAGGGTCTGCCGGTCCAGCCAGCACAAAAGACCATTCCGGATGTCGACGGATGACCTGCAAAAGTAACTCAAAATCAATCCGCCGTTCAATAGCGCCCAGATAGCCGATGATTGGTTTTTTAATATTCTTTAAATCGGTCGGTATTTCAAGATTGGCATCTAAAGCACGAGAACTGTGTTCGAAGTCGGCTGCATTAGGGACAAGATAACAATTGGCATTGAATTTCTTCTTCTCTTCCTGTAAAGCACGAGATGTGGTAATTATGAGGTCCACTTTTTTCATTAAGAGCGGTTCCAGATACACACCGTGGCGTTTACTGTAAGGTTTAATGAGCTGATCCACACAATGGTAAACACTTAATACCGGTTTTAAATATCGATCAAGATGCGGAAAGTAGAAATTAAATGAATTAATGTACAGATATTGATTCCAACCGAGTTGCCGTAGCGCTTTTTGGATGCGTTTTCCGATCAGCCAATGATTGATCCAGGAAAGGAGATTGTAAACAGCGCCTTTTGGTAAAAAATTAATGGGTAAAATCGGGGGGGTAATAAGTATTTTTAAATTCGCTTCGCCCTGCCAGTTAAAAAAATTTTTTCTGAATGAAAACTGATATTTACAACGTTTTTTAAGTTGATCAAAATTCGATTTCTTCAATAAATCGCTTATGGTAAACGGATTGTCCACAAAAAGCACACGGTTAGTTTTGGCCAGTTCTCGCGCGATGTAAAAACTGGCCGAAGCATATTTGGCATCAAAACGGGGTAAAGCAAAAAATACAATGTTTTGATCTTTTAACTCGGTGATTTCACGCATCGCGTTCACCCATTTTTTTGTTTTTTTCAATGTCATCGATCGAAACCGATTTTTTATGCTCGGTATGAATAAAGGTACCCTCTACTTTTTTAGAAGAGCCTCTAATAGTCGAGCGGACAATACTCAAAATGAACAGCGGCGCCGAAAATAAGGCTCTGAATACTTTGAACGGCGCCCCGTCCATAAGCAATAACAGGACGATACTCAGCACATATCCCATTCCTAAAAAAAACCAGTTTTGGTATGGAATAAACGAAAGTTGCGGAAAAAGCAGACTGAACACGAAGAAGAAGCCCAGACCTAAAACGTGTAACGCCCTAGGGACTTTAAATAACGTGATGGCATAATCAATCGGATCTAGACGGAACTGCCGCAGGCCCATCAAAAACAATTTAAAGAAGTAGTTGCGCCAGAGATAAAATTGCCCTCCAATCCAGCGTGTTCGTTGGGCGGTAATTGCCTGATAACTTTCGGTCTTTTCTTCATAAAGAATGGCCGCTGGTTCGTAAAAAATAAATGTTTTTAATTTAATCAATTCAATTAAAAACGTTTTATCGTGTACAGGCGAATTAAAATCGACCTGCGAAATGGCTTTTTTGTACAATTGAATGTCAAAGGCCATACCCGAGCCGCTGATTTCCGCAGATAGGCCCAAAGCTGCTTTCGAAGCGCGTAACATCTGATCGTTCAAAGCCTCCGAAGCATAATCCAGACAGGCTGCGTTGGTATCCAGATTAAATGGACGACGTCTGCCCTGTACCGCCACATATCCTTCGTTAAAACGTTGATTGATAATGGATAAAAAATTGGGTTTTAGCAAATTGTCTTTGTCCACTAAAACGACAGCGTCAAAATTTTCCCCCTGTTGCTCACCAAATTCAATAATCCGATCAACAAAATAATTCAAGGCGTGCAGATAAGGATTTCCTCTCACATTATCAAAATTTTTCTCAAAAACGATAACGCCTTTGTCCTTTACTTTTTGCACTAAATCTGCCGGGCAATGCTGAGCGAGCATAAATACTTGAAAACGTTCTCTGGGATATTCTAGTTTTAAGCAGGCATCAACCACATTCAAAAATTGTTCACCAGCGCGGTAAGCCGGCAGCATAATGGCAAATCGCTTGTAATTCGTGACCTGCCCTTTAAATGGACGGTACCTGAATTTAAAAACCAGAGCCCCAACTACCTGCGCAAAAAGGTAAAAGGTGTAAAATACAAAATATAATTCAACTATCCCAATTAATTCATATATTACGTTTAACATGGCATATTTCCTGCCTTTTGTTTTTTAATTTTTATGGCCTCGGAATGTCATCCATTTTTCACGCATAAGTTTCCAGCCATCTCGATAAGTTACCCAAATATACACAAATGGATGATGCGCTTTGGTTTTTAAAAAATGGCGTAAAACCAGTTGTTGAATTAGCGTTCCGATAAAAATAGCAAGAATGGTGGCAAAAATCGCTCCGATGATACCGTAGTGCACAATAAAATACCAGTTCAGAAAAAAGTTAATGACCAGACTGATCAAAATGGAATACATGTTCCAGTTGGGATAGCCCATAGCCGACAGGATGGTGCCCCCCTGCCTACCCCAGGGTTTAATGACCGAAGCAATGGCAAACAGGCGTAAAATTGGTACGGCATCCAGATATTCTTTACCGGCAATAATCAATATAATTGGTTTGGCTAAAACGGCTAAAAGGATGGCCAGAGGAATGATGATCGCCATTAACGACCCTACACTTTTTTCGTACAGATAGCGCAAATGATCCAGGCCCCGTTCTTTTAATCGCAAAGATGCCTGGGGCAATACCACCGAAGACATGGCATTCATGGGCACCTCCACATAATTACCGATGCGCGTGGGTACATTATACAAAGCTACAGCCGATGGATTCAAAAAATAGCCCAGCATCATTAAATCCATGCGATTAAACAGCATGGACGAAATATTGGTGCCTACCACATATTTACCGAAATGGAACAATTTAGAAACCCATTCCCAATCAATTCGCAAACAAAAACGTAAATAGTTTCGGCTTAACAGAAACGCTAAAATTAAAGCCAATAATGCAGCCGTGGCCTGTAAAAGCGGTAAATAAAAAATACTAATTCTTTTCTGAATAAGATAAAGCGCAACCACCAGCAAAAAATAAGAAGCATTGTAGGTAAGATTACTAAAAAACCGCATCTTAAAATCCATATTGGCCTGCGCCATGAATTGCATGAACTGCATGGGCATATAGGTTACGATGTAAATTCCGTAAAGGTAAAGCAACGATTTTAAAGCTGGAGCACTCCACATTTTGCTCAATAAATCTGATAGAGCAACTATGATTACATAACCGAGCACCCCAGTGGTAATAAAGATGAACAGCGAAGCCGTGGCAATGCGTTTGTATTCATCGCCCTGTTGTCCTGTTAAAAATTTTACCAGGGCATTGTTCGTAATCCCATTGCGAACCATCTCTACGAAAGTCACTACCGTCAAATACAGAACCCAGATTCCAAACTGTTCTTTAGGTAAAACACGCACCAGTACAAGAAAAGTAAAAAAAGCAAACACAAGAGTAACGCTATTGCTAAGAAAGGCCAATGCGCCAGATTTGTACCAGTATTCTTTCATCCTTTATGCTCCTTGAGGTTAGGCTTTCACTGACTTTGTACTGCTGCTGATTGAAATTAGTTGATGGTACAATTGCGATGTTTGATCGGCAATGGTTCGCCAGTCAAATCTTTGAACCATGTGTTCTCTACCACGTTCACCAAATTGTTGGCGCAGGGATGGGGCCTTCATCAAGGTTCGAATCGCTTCAGTTAGAGCCCGCACATCGCCTTTTTTTACCAACAGACCGTCAACTTTGTGTTCTACTACCTCATCCACACCAGGTATTTTGAAAGCTACTACCGGCGTACCGCAGGCCATGGCTTCCATAAACACAATACCCTGGCTTTCTTCCAGGCTTGGTAAAACAAACAAACTCGCGGCCTGATATTCTTCAATAATTTCTTTTGGCTGTTTTTGTCCTACAAATTCCACAACGCCAGATAAACCATGGCGATCGACGCGTTTTTTTAGATCCATTTCCTGTTGTCCTTTACCGATAATTCTAACGATCAGTTCAGGAAAATCCTCATGCAAGGCATGAACTGCATCAATTAAAAAATGGATGCCTTTACGAGGATCAAGTCGGGCAACAGCGAGAATGACATTCGGTTTACGTATGGCTTCGTTGGGAACAAATTTTTGGCAATCGATTCCGTTGTAAATCACCTGATAATTTTTTTGCCTGCCAAAATGGTCAATTAATGTGCGTTTCATATAATGGCTCACGGCAATGATGGCATCCGCATTTTTGATGATGCGCCTTTCGATGCGATTGGCAAACCACTCTTCAATGTTCATTTCCAGTCGTTTTTTCCAGGACACGCCACCTTCTAAAATGCCACGATTTTCCACTTTGATTAAACCATGCATGGTGGCAACCACCGGAATCGTTTTTTTAAGTACGTCAACCAGGTATCCGCTGCGCCCCTGAATATGCAAAATATCAAACCGTTCACCGGAAGCCATTAATTTTTTTATTTTGCGCAAAGCAAAATAATTGTAAGTAAATTCGCCAACAGGCAAAATATGAATGCCCAGTTTTAGTGGTATGTAACCGACCTCCACAATGCGCATGTTGTTGTAAGTGTAAATACGCTTCCTTTTAAATAAATTGACAGCCGTGACAATAGTAACCTGATGCCCTTGTTGGATCAACTTTTGGCTCAGTTCAGACACGTGCGTTTGAATACCGCCCGTGTAAGTGGGATTGAACGATTTGATAAAAAAAACAATATGCATTTTGTCGCCCCCTACTTGGCAATGACAAAAATGATCTGTCCAGGAATTAGAGTATGAACCGAAGTAATTTTCCCCTGCCAAGCGTAAATAATTTTACGTTCTAAAAAAGATTTTTGTAATTCGGGCACTTTGGAAAATAGATCGTAGATGGAATGCTCACTTTTAACGACCAACTTTACAAAGATGAATCCGCTTTTCTTGGCAAAATTACGGGCTTCTTCTTCTGCTTTTCGAGCTTCTTCTAACAGCAAGGCTTTTGAATCTGCCGATTCTTCACGCACAGCAGCATCATAAAGTAAAGCTGCCTTTTCCGCAAGTTTAGATAATCGATACCAATTTTCTATTTCAGGATGCGTTTTTAAAACCGGCTCATTTTCCATTGGTTCGTCTAAAGTTTTTTTATGGAGTGAAATTTGGCCGAGTCGTTGTAATGCCTGCGAACGAAATTTCCCAGATTGAACGTTTTGAATATACCGTTTAAAGTAGTAAGAGGCTTTTTTTAATTGCCCCTTTTGAAAATAGCTTTCTCCCAAATAATAGAATAATTCAGGTTTTTCTTTTAAAGTTTCAATTGTATGGGATTGTAGATTATCAATGATTTTTTGATATTTTTGTTCTTTAAACCAACTTTCGATGAGTTGGAAATCGTCCTTTGGTTCTGTGTCAAAGTATGTTACGGTAATTTCGACTCGCCGATTTTTCTGGCGATTTTCTTCTGAATTATTTTCCACCAAAGGTTTGGTTTCTCCAAATCCTTGTACAAAAATTTGAGATGGCAAAATATTTGCATTTTTTACCAAATAATTTTTTACACTATTCGCCCTGGCTAAAGAGAGTTTCATATTATATTCACTACTGGCTCTATCATCCGTATGCCCCTCAACAATAACCTGGGCATCTGGATGCAGTTTTAATAATTGGACCACCTCGTTTAAGCGTTCTTTTTCAGATGGCCGAATGGTTGCCCTATCCGTATCGAACAAAACATCGCCAAGAGTAAAATGACGTGTAAATTTTCGTGTCGATTTTTTAGATTTCTTTTCATTAACCTTGGCCTTTTTTATTTTTAGTAAATCTACTACTGAAAGTTTTCCACTTGCAGATAATGTGTTTGAAGCACATCCCCATATTTGCATGCGGTACTGATAGATTTTTGCTTCTACAGAATTCCCCATTTGATCTTTACCATCCCATTTAATAATTTGAGGCGGGGTTTCTTTTCCCTTCCATTCTCGGATTATTTTATTTGTGCCATCCGTGATATCTAATTCCCAATATTTGATGGTTTTACAATTTTTAGGATTAATATTTAATTGGGCATCTTGTAAAATTTTACCTTCGCGCCGTAAAACGACGTCCGGATTGGTCACAATGTTCAATATCGCAGGTTTAGTTTTTTTTCTTTGAAAGGCATAAACCAAAGAAATGCGATGACTTTGTCCTAATACGCCCATAGGATTATAGGCGTAATCGAATGAAAAGTCTCTATAATCCAATCCTACACCAAGGCTTAAACCGGCGCTGCCACCTAAATCATCTTTTAAATATCCAAAACGATAGCCACCTCTGAGTGTAAGAACTGAAAAAGGGCTTACTTCCAGGCCCAATTTAGGTTGTAAGACATTATCAAGTGGCTGGTGCAAATCCAGGGCCAGCGTAAACCAACGTTGTCTGAAAGCGATTCCATAATTAAAGATGACAGGCAATTTAAATCGTTCATCTTTTAATTGCATTCCTGAGCCAAGGTTACGAATGGCTAGCCCAAAGCTCAGATTTTCGAAACCAGACCAAAGGCCAAAATCAACAGCAAAAGCAGAACCCTGATAATCCGCTATTTTTTCCTTAATACCTTTCAAATTGGCGCCTACCTGCAAACCGCGACGGATCACAAAGACATTTGTGATCGTGAAATAATAATTAAAAGCGTCAAAGGTGCCTTGCTTTTCAAATTGATTGGGACCGGTTTTGATTGTTTGATCGAAAGAACCGGCATTTAAATAATTCAAACTAACCCCAACAGCATATTTGGATGTTGCCGGCATAAAAAAGCCAACGTAATCCTGAAAAACCCCCTGGACATAAACGTGGTGCATCAAGCCGATATGCGTATTTTCCATTTCAATAGCAGCCGGATTCCAATAGGCCGACATAATGTTTCCTGGTAAACTGGTCACAGCCTCCCCCATGCCCATGGATCGGGCATCAGTTCCTAACTTCAAAAAATTAGCCCCAGTTGTACCGGTTAATTCCGTTTGCGCCAGCACGGTTCCTACCATTAGATAACATAATAGAACTAAATTTTTAGCCCAAATGCTGCTCACATTAATTCCTTTGCATTAACGAACAATCGCCAACTTACCACGTTTTTTAAATTTTTGTTTATCATGTATCGCTTCAAACTGGTAAAAATACACGCCCGATGCCAGACGTTTACCGGCCCTGTTTACACCATCCCATTTAACAGGGCCGTTTTCCAGAGTCGCTGAATAGTCCCAAACCTTTTCACCAGCCAGTGTAAAAATCCGAATATGTACTTCGGCCGGTTTGGTCAATTCAAAAATAAAATAGGTTTCCTCCTCGAATGGTTGCGGTGCAATACCGAAATTAGAAACGCGAAAAGCCACGGCTGAATCTTGTAAAACAATCTCTTGCCATTCCGAGACAGATTGTTTTCGATCACCAGGGAATTCATTATCATAATCATTATCATAGGCAAATAGACGATAGTAAAAACGGCCGGCATTTAAGGGAATAGTTATGGGATCTATCGTAGTAAACACCGAATCTGTTTCCTCTACTTTTTGCAATTGAACTTCGTGAAGGATATTGGATTGTTCATCGGTCTTCCAGGTCAAATAAACGCCCTGTCCGTCGCTACCGGTATTGTCGTCAAACACACCGGAAGGATCTTTAATAACACAGGAAATGTAAACCTTTTGGCCACGGTAAGCCTGAGCTGGCGAAAAATCAGAAAAGAGTGGGCCATCAATATCATCGTCGTAAACCTGAATAAGTTGACCTTTACTTCTCCCCTGAGCCCGATCTTTGACATTTTGATTGTCAAAATCATCATCGCGGGCATAAACCACGTACAACAAATTTTTATTGGTAAGGCGAAGCGGTTGAACGGTACGGAAGGTATCTCCGGCAACACGTTCCATCTGCATTTCCATGGCATCCAAATCCAATTCGCCGTCCGTATCCATTAACAAATAAACACCGTACCCATTCTTACCCGTGTTGTCATCGTAAACACCGCTGGAGTCATCCTTAATGACGCATTGAATGTAAAACTCTTGATTATCGAAAACCATTTGTGGCCCAAAATCGGAAAAAATCGGCGGGATGGTATCATCATCTATTACTTTGACCGTTCGGCCAAGGCTAATGCCCAGCGCTCTGTCTTGCGCTCCGCCGTCATGATCATCGTCATAAGCAAATACCTGATACAAAATTTCAACACCTGCCGGTTGAGAAGGCAGGTACTTTACGGTTTGGAAACGATCGCCTTCTATCCGATCCAGATGGATTTCATTGGAAGTTACAGCTAATTCGCCATCCGTATCCCATAGCAGATAAACACCCTGACCGTCAGATCCGCTCTGGTCATCGAACACGCCGGAAGGATCGCGAATTTCGCCTGAAATTTTGAACGGTTGATCATCGTACACAACGGATGGTTGCCATGTTCCTTCCACAAATTCCGGGCCTTCCACATCCTGGTCGCCAGACTGGTAAATCACTACTGTACGAATTTGACTGGTAGCTTCAGAACGATCGGCAGCAATGTTGTTGTCAAAATCATTGTCATAGGCAAAAATTCTGAAAAGCAGATGCGTACCGTTCGGTTGACCGGGAATGGGTTCGTTCACAATGAACGTATCTCCGGATAGATGATGCATGGTGATTTCATTGGCCGTCTGGCCTAAATCGCCATCCACATCGTAAAGCAGGTAGATTCCCTGGCCATCCGAACCGCTCTCGTCATCGTAAATGCCCGATGAATCGGTAATCACGGCTTTAATGTAAAACGGTTGATTTTCGACAATGTTGGGCGGCGTAATTAACTCAAACACCGGTCCTACGCTATCATCATCCAGGATCGTAACGTTTTGAATCGGAGTAATATTTAAGGCGCGATCGGCAGGGTTTGCATTGTCAAAATCGTTATCATGGGCAAAAATACGAAAAACAAAATTGGAACCCCAGAACTGCGAAGGGATCGGTTCATCCGTTTGATAAACATTATCGCCGATATACGACATGGTCAACTCGTTAGCAGAAGTTTGTATTTCACCATCGGTATCCCATAATAAATAAACACCCTGCCCTTTGGAACCCGTATCATCATCATAAACACCAGACGGATCGGTAATCGTAGCTCTAATGAAAAAGGATGTTGTATCATAAACCACTTTAGGTGCTGTTTTAATGTTCGTAATCTGGGGACCGGTTATATCATCATCAGCAGGTCCATTCCCAGAAGATACTATTATATTATAAACGCTAGATATGCTCAATGCGCGGTCTTGAGATAATTGATTGTCATAATCATTATCATAAACATAGAATCTAATCGTAATAACAGTACCATCGCTTTGACCAGGGATGGGGTCTATGGAGCGCAGGCGACCTTCTGATAATTTTGCCAATGCTAATTCCTGGTAGGTTGAATCAACCTCACCATCGGTATCCCAACGACAAAAGGCTCCTTGCCCGTCTGAAGTCGTCTGATCGTCATAAATCCCACTTACATCATTAACGCCACACTCTACAAAGATTGGTTCACCTGGATTCGCCGTGTCTGGTAATACATAAAGATACTGAGGGCCGCTGACATCGTCATCTAAAATATTAATATTCATAAGAGCACTTATACCTTGAGTGCGACCTGTCGGATCGTCATTATAGGCATAGACCTGATAAACGAAATGAATATTCCATGGTTGTGAATGAATAGGCGTTACAGTACGAAATGTATCTCCGGCTAACCGCTCCATCTGAACTTCAACAGAAGAATTTTTTAATTCCCCGTCTGCATCCCATAATAGGTAAACCCCTTGTCCATCTGAACCTGTTTCGTCATCGTACACACCTTGAGGGTCTGAAATAATGCCTTGAATGTAAAAATGCGTGGTATCTATCACGCTAGCCGGTGAAAAGTCCGAAAATAAAGGTCCCGATTTTTGAGATAGGCCTGAGGTGTTCCAATATACCTTTAATGTACCGCCCTGTTCGCCAATGACTAAATCTTCTTTCCCATCTCCGTTCATGTCATAAACTTTAGGGATAGGATAATAATCTAAATCAAAATCCATATATTGAAAAAAGTCCTCCATATAAGCCCAAACCGGATTATTTTTATCGCCGGTATTCTCGAAATAGAACAGTTTTCCGCCGGTTACACTACCCTCGGCAACAATTAAATCCAGGTCGCCATCACCATCCATATCCATTAAAGCAGGAGCGGACCTTGTTCCCACATCAATATTTGCAAAAATCGTTGTATCGAGTGTACTATTATCAAATATAGGATTGTTTTTATCTCCATTATTGGGGTAATATGTCAATTCGCCATTATCCTCACCTATTATCAGGTCATAATCCCCATCATCATCCAGATCGGCAAGATAAGGTACGCTAAAGTTTCCCACATCAATGCCCAAGAATAACATAGGATTCAGTGTCCATTGTGGACTATTTTTACTACCCGTATTTTCAAAATACAATAGACGACCATCCCAACCACCGATGACCAAATCTTTGTCCCCATCATTATCCAAATCCACAAAAAAAGGAGTCGTATATCGATCGAGATAAAGGTCAAAATTAGGAAAGGCCGATTCGTCTCTTTCCCAATTCGGGGCATTTAGGGTTCCATTATTAATATATGTTATTAAAGGTATTTTTTTGTTATCATTTCGATTACCAACAACCACATCCGGCAAACCGTCATCGTTTAAATCCACAGGGGCGGGAACACTGTTCAATCCAACATCAATTCCTGCGGTGCGATCTGGGATTTCAGTGAACTGAGGTTGTGAAATTGTACCAGTATTTTTATAAAAAGATATTGCATTTAACCAATTTCCGATTAACAGATCAATAAGTCCATCACCGTCAATATCAACCAGGGTAGGCGCCGAATTCTGCCCCACATCAATTTGTGCAAACATTTCTTCTACTGGAATAAATGAAGGATTGTTTGGGCTTCCTGTATTTTCAAAATAGTACAGTTTACCATCGCCTGCCCCCACAACTAAATCGAAATCACCGTCACCATCCAAATCACCTAAAGTAGGAGAACTATTTGTACCCACATCAATAAATGTGGGTGTTAAAAAAAAGGAAACTTCTTCTTGCCAAGATGGTACTGACGCGGTCCCTGTATTTTGATAATAATGCAAACTACCGTCTACATCCCCCATGACTAAATCATAATCGCCATCGGCATCCAAATCGGCAAAGGCAGGAACGGCTAATTCGCCTTCGGATATCTGGAATACACTGGCATCTTCCTGCCAGGCTGGTTTAAAGCGCGTACCAACATTACGGAAAAAATAAAGATCATTGAGAGTTGAACTACCACGTACACCAACGACCAAATCCAGATCCTGATCGTTATCTAAATCCACCAATGCCGGCGCGCTATAAGGAGGCCCTGTAATGGGGGGAATATTTATGTCCGAAAGAACTTCGAGGTTCTGCTGCCATACAGGATTCGTAATTGAACCTACATTTCGATAGAAAATTAGGCGTCCATGGTATTCACCAATAATCATGTCTAAATCCTGATCGCCATCAAGGTCTCCAAACGCCAGACGGTGATTGGTGACTGACTCAAGCCCGGAGGGATTAAAATACAAGATATCTTTAGTAAATTTTTTATTTTGTCCTAAAAGTAACAATGGTAAAACAAAAAGTAAACTCAAAGTCGTCTTCATTTTGAATCTCTTCGTTCTAATTGTTCTATGATTAATCTTCGAAAGTATCCAAAACGTCGTTCGAGGATACGCTTAATGATAAGATGCAAAACACTGCGTTCTTTAGGAACTTCACCAAAAAAAGGTTCTAATGCTTCTGTGTCACAATAATTCATAACCAACATCAATTTCGATTTGCCAATGGACTTTAGATGTTCTAAGCTACGTTTGTTCGCTTCCGGAAAGGGTTCGCCTGCCCGAATGATAAACAAAAAGAGATCAATTTGATCCATGACATCACTGAAATCGGCATAATAATTCATGGCCGGAGTATCCAGTAAGATAAAATCAAAACGTTCTTTGAGTTCTTCGACGATTTGTTTTGCCCTTGGGGCGCCAGTAATTTCCAGAAAGGTATGTGTTGATTCGTAACCTGCCATCAAAAATAAATTTTTATGTTCAGTATTCTCTATCGCTTCAGATAAGCTAATCTCGCCTTTTAGGTAAGGGACCAACTTCTTTTCACTCTCTAAAACATAATACTTGTCCAGGCTGGGATTACGTAGATTACCATCTATTACCATCGTTTTATAATGGGCTTCGGCCAAAATGATGCCCAGTATGGCCGTTAAATAACTTTTTCCATCCCCAATTTGCGGGCTGGTAATCGCAATAAGTTTTGGTTTATCAGGATGATTTAAAATTTTGCTTCTTAAAAAGCGTAACGATTCTTTAGTCATAGCTTGACGGATATCTTCCGGAGCAATCCTGAGCTGGATTGTCTCCCGCTCGGGATTATATACCCTTGGCAAACCAGCCGTTATCGACATCAAGGTTATGCGTTCAGCTTGTTTGACAGTACGAATGCTCACATCCAGATATTCGATAACAAAAGTTGCTACTACACCAAAAATGAAACTCCCTAAGCCAGCCAATATAATTAAAATCATTCGCTTAGAAGGTTGAGGCTTTGTCGGTGGAATGGCTGCTTCCGTAACTTGCACACTGGAAGAAGAGAGCGCATTACGCTCAAAAGTTCTTGCTAAATTCAATTTTTTGAGCATTTCGATGTATTCCTGCTCAGCCACTTTAATTTCACGTTGCAATTGTGAAACAGTAGCCTCGACGGGCGCGTATTGTTTTGCTTCCTGATTAAATCGTTCAACCTCGCGCTTGATGACATTGCGCGTAGCATGCGCCACTTCCAGGTTTATGCGTGCCTGAATTAATTGTTCTACCAGATTTTGTTTAATAGCTTCTGGTGAAATGTATTGTTCCAACCATATTTTATGGATCAACTGATTGATTTCAGAGCGTTTTTTTTCGATGCGTTGTTTTAATTCAAAAAGTTGATCCTGATTTAATTCATATTTGCGCCGAATGTACTCTACTTCGAGCTGCTTCAATTCTTCCGAAAGTTTAATGACATCCTTGTTGAGCAGAACCATGTTGCTAATTTGCAAAGCCTCGCTCTGATTGGAAAGCTGGTTTTCAATTTGCCAGATAATCGCTTTGTTCGATTCAATAGTCCTTTCGTTATCGTTGAGCAAGGTTTCAAAATGTTCCAGCTTGGAAACCACACTTTTTATTTGTTCACTTAGCAAAATAACATTATGTTGTGTTTTAAATTCTCGTAGAGTTTTTTCTAACGTCTGTAAGCGTTGATAAGCGCGCTTTGTTTGCTCTTCAAAAAATTTGCGTGAACGGATGGCTTCGCCTGCCATCATATAACGATATTTCCGAATGAAAACCTCGGCCATTTTATTTAGTGTATAAGCCACTAATTCCGGATTTTCGGCCTCAAAGCTGAATCTAATGTAATCGCTACCCTCCAATTTAATAATTTTCATACCCCGTGCCAGACCGCCCTGATCATATCCACGTTCCCGTAATAGCCCCAAAATCAAGTAATAATCATCCAATTTCAATGAATCCAGAACGAGCCTGGTATCCTGTTCAATAATTCGCCGCAAAATCTCCCTGGCTTTTGCTTCATCTTCCTTCGTAAACTTCCTTTCCTCGGCAGGTGGTATCCTGAAAGGCTCTGGAGAGGTCAAATCATGATATAGTAAATGAATACCTGTTAATTCATAAACCGTCTTAGATTTAGCTAACTCTAACATATTATTAGTTTGTGTCATCAACACAAAACGTTGCACATTGTCAGTCAACGAAACACCGCTGGTAGTAATGCCGGTATTAATCATCAAATAAGTCGAATAAATTCGAGGCATGTTCATGGTCAAAATAATTACAATGGGTACAGAAACCATTGGTAAAATCAATAAGATTATCAGCCGGCGTTTTAAAACACGAATAAAATTGATAAAATCCATAATCTACTTTCCAGCGAGCTCCTTCAACGCTCCTTTAGCCTGATGAACTGCAACCTGTGAATCTAATAATTTATTATATGCTTTTGAACGATTTTCCATCTGACTGGCCAGTTCAGAATAGGATATTTCGCCATTAGCAAATTTTTTTTTAGCAATATTGTAAGCCTCATCTACCATACGATAGACTTCTAAAGCATCTTCATACGCTTTAAGCGCTTTTTTAAATTGGATCAATTGCACATATAATTCATTTTCCAGCGTAATTTTTATTTTTTGATATTCCAGACGCGCTTGTTCCAATTCTAACTTAGCCACCTTTGCCCGACTGGGAGTGGTAATAATGGATTCCAGATCCAATGAAAGATTCAAGCCGTATTTCGGCACCAGTCCAGCTGTCGCCTGGGTTTCGGGTGAGGAATTAGATTGATTGAATTGGATACCAATACGGAAATTACGTAAAAACGACATTTTCTCCTGAAAATACTTCTCTTCAGCCACACCGATCTTGGTTTTTTGAATGAGTAATTCTGGATTAACACGCTCAAAGGCTTTACGGAGCGAATCTAAACCAATGGTATCCAGCTCTGCGACATTCTGTGTAATACCTGTTGTAACTAACGTCAAAATACACAATAGTAACTTAATAGTGCCACCCATTTTATCTATTCTCCTTTTTGTTCCATTTTATATTCGTCATATAGCCTTAAAAATTTTAGAATTAAAAAATAGCGCTAATTTTAAAATGCATCCCTCAAATGATCTAACGCTTTAGCGTTCGAAAATTTTTGTGCTGAGTGAGGAAGTAAAACCGTTGAATTGTTGATTTGTTGAATGGTGAATGAGCATCGGGCCGCCCATTGGTCGTGAATGGAGCCCGTGTAAGAAATCCCCAATACATGTTAAAATTTCCCACACAAGTCTTCCACCTCTCCCAGATTTTTATTCTGGGAGAGGGGGTGAGGGCTAATTCGTGAAATGACTTCTGCTGTTGGAAGGGAAGAATTAAGAGTGTAAGAGTTAAAGGGTTCCGGGGCACCGTCCTGTCATTTTTTAAAGAAATTTTTTGGTTGAGGCTCTGCTGCCATAGAATTTTTAAATTTTTGCTTAAATACCTCTTCATAGTAATATTTTTTTAATTCAGAATGCTAAAAAAGTAAATTATAAGATAAATTTTTAAAATTTTTTCTTATCTATTTAAATAATAAACAATAAGATCAATAAACTTTAAATTTATTGTGATTAATTTGCTTTAATTTTTTTAAAGTATTAAATTGCCGTCTTAAATTCGTAAACTGGGTCAATGGAAATTGTAAAGGGAAAGGTATGACTGGTTTTTACATCGCATTAGTCTTTTTTGTAACCGGCCTCATCATGGTGGGGGTAACCATTCTGATTTCTCGTTTAATTCAACCACGACGTTATTATCCGCAAAAATATCTAACCTATGAATGTGGCGAAATTCCGCAAGGCGAAGCGTGGATCCGTTTTAATAACCGCTTTTACATCATTGCCTTAATCTTCATCATTTTTGATGTTGAAATTATCTTTTTATATCCCTGGGCCGTTGTTTTTGACAGCCTGAAAATGGTTGCTTTTATCGAAATGTTCATATTTATCGTCATTTTATTGGTTGGCTTCGCTTATGTGTGGGCCAAAGGCGATATTCAGTGGATTAAGCCCCGCCCCAAACTTGAACATCTCCCTAAAGCGAAAGGAAAATAAAGATGAGTGAATTAAGTGCTCTTCGAGACAATATATTGTTTACCACCCTGGACGATCTGCTTTCTTGGGCCCGCTCCGGGTCGCCATGGGCCATCACTTTTGGATTGGCCTGTTGCGCCATCGAAATGATGGCCACCGGCGCCTCGCGCTTCGATCTGGATCGTCACGGTATGTTTTTCCGTCCCAGCCCCAGGCAATCGGACGTGATGATTGTTTCGGGCACGGTAACCATTAAGATGGCTCCCCTGCTGCGCCGCTTGTACGAACAAATGCCCGAGCCCAAATACGTTATTTCTATGGGCAGTTGCGCCAATAGCGGCGGCCCTTACTGGCAATACGGTTACCATGTGCTTAAAGGCGTGGATCAGATCGTTCCGGTCGACGTGTATGTTCCGGGCTGTCCTCCCCGTCCGGAAGCTTTAATCCATGGCATCATGGAACTAAAAGAAAAAATCAAAAAAGAACGCATCCTGTCTAAAATAGGGTAATACGTATGGAAGCAAAACAGATTTTTGAAAAACTGAAAGAACAATTTGCCGATGCCGTTCTGGAACTCAATGACGAGGTTATGCAACCTTACATCAAAGTAGCTCCAGACAAGACCAATCAAATTGCACAGTACCTTCGCGATGCAGAAGATTTGCAATTCGACTATTTAATGTGTCTTTCCGGTCTGGACCTGGGAGAAAATTTAGGCGTGGTTTATCATCTCTATTCCATGAAATTGAACCACAAAATCGTTCTAAAAACCGAGGTCAGTACGGAAAAACCGGATGTGCATTCCGTTGCCGATATCTGGCGGACGGCGGATTGGCATGAACGGGAAGCCTACGACCTTTTAGGCATCCATTTTGTGAACCACCCTGATCTACGCAGAATTTTGCTGCCCGAAGACTGGGAAGGTCATCCTTTACGTAAAGATTACAAGCCGCCAAAAAGCTGGCATGGGATTCCTGTTACAATAGACAATGAGGAAGAGCAAAATGACACAGTGGAATAATAATTTTCCGGATTCAAGATTTGAATTAGAAGTTCCAGATCCGCTTAAGACGGATGAATTTGTTCTGAACATGGGCCCACAGCATCCCAGCACCCATGGCGTGTTGCGCGTTGTTTTAAAAACGGATGGCGAAATCGTCGAAAGCGCAACGCCCTACATCGGCTATTTACACCGCACCTTCGAAAAACACGCCGAAGAGATGACCTGGCCGCAGGTTATCCCTTATGTGGATCGCATGGATTATTTAGCGTCAATGAATAATGCTTTAGGCTATGCCCTGGCCGTTGAGAAATTGGCCGGCATCGAAGTAAATGAGCGGGCCCAATATTTGCGCGTTATTGTAGCCGAGCTCAATCGTATCGCCAGCCACCTGGTATTTTTTGGCACCTTTGGCCTGGATGTTGGCGCCTTTACGCCTTTTTTGTACGGTTTTCGTGAACGCGAAATGATTCTCGATTTGTTCGAAGAAATTTCCGGCGGGCGGCTGCTTTACAATTACATCTGGATTGGCGGCGTAGCCTGGGATGCGCCCGATGGCTGGCTGGAAAAAGTGATTAAATTCTGCGATTACTTTGAGCCCAAAATTAAAGAGTACAACGATCTTTTAACCTTTAATAAAATTTTCATTGATCGCACGGCCGGTGTGGGCGTTATTCCCCAGGATCTGGCCATTAACTATGGTTTGAGCGGCCCTACGTTGCGCGGTTCCGGCATTCCTTTTGATCTACGCAAAAATGATCCCTACGGCATTTACGACCGTTTTGATTTTAAGGTTTGCGTGGGAGATGGGACACGCGGCGTGGTTGGCGATTCGTGGAATCGCTATTGGGTACGCATTCAGGAAATGGTAGAATCGACCAAAATCGTACGCCAGGCTGTGGAGCAAATCCCCGAGGGGGACGCCAAAGAAACCGTGCCCAAAAATGTGCGTGTTCCGGCGGGTGAAATCTATTTCCGCAGCGAAACGCCACGTGGCGAGTTAGGGTATTACATTGTTTCAGATGGGGGTAAGAATCCGGTGCGTGTTAAAGTGCGGGCGCCGGCCTTCAGTAACTTAAGCGTTTTACCGGCGGTTGCGCCGGGCACCATGGTTGCCGATCTGGTAGCCATTCTGGGAAGTCTTGATATTGTTCTTGGAGAAATTGATCGCTAACGAATTAACGATGAGGAAGGTATGGAACCCTTATTGAAATTTGCTGTTGATCTTGTTCCTGCACTGCAGCAGCTTCCACAGTGGCTGGAAGTTACCGTGGTAGCACTGGTTGCGGCCCTGGTCTTTTTTGGCGTGGCCGCTGTATTTGCACTGTTTGCCGTCTGGCTGGAACGTAAAGTTTCGGCTCACATGCAGGACCGGTTGGGTCCCATGGAAGTGGGCGGCTGGCATGGCTGGGCCCAAACCATTGCCGATGCGCTAAAACTTTTGATGAAAGAAGACATCATTCCAGAAAAGGCCGATAAACTTCTGTTTAAGATTGCACCGATGATTGTCTTTGCCGTCAGTCTGGCCAGCTTTGCCGTTTTACCCTGGAGCAAACATTTTATTCCGGCCGATCTGAATGTTGGTTTGCTCTACATTTTATCCATCTCTTCCATTGCCGTGATTGCCATTTTGATGGCCGGCTGGTCTTCCAATAATAAATGGTCGCTCTATGGCGCCATGCGCTCCGTTGCGCAAATTATTTCTTACGAGTTACCCATTGGTCTGTCGCTTCTTCCGGTTGTGCTGATCAGCGGCTCTTTAAGCATGCAAACCATTGTAGAAAGCCAGAGCGGAAACCTCTTTTCCTGGAACGCTTTTCATTATTTTCCCTTTATGTTCATCGCTTTCATTATCTATTTTATCGCTTCCGTTGCCGAAGTAAACCGTACGCCCTTTGACTTACCGGAAGCCGAGTCTGAGCTGGTGGCGGGCTTCCATACGGAATATTCCGGAATGCGTTTCGCCTTTTTCTTTCTGGCCGAGTACGCCAATATGTTTATCGTTTCGGCGATTGCCACAACGGCCTTTTTAGGCGGCTGGCTGGCGCCTTTTTCATTTTTTAACTTTATTCCGGGGCCCTTCTGGTTCATGACCAAGGTTCTGTTTTTAGTTTTCGTACAGATGTGGTTGCGCTGGACTCTGCCCCGCGTTCGTGTGGATCAGTTGATGTACACCTCATGGAAAGTGCTTTTACCGTTTTCCTTTGTTCTGGTCATTGTCATCAGTTTTTGGAGAGTGCTAACTCTATAAGAGGATAAACCAATGAGAGAATATTTTAGAAATATATATGAAGCGGTTGTCACCATTCTAATCGGGATGGGCGTAACCCTGCGCCATCTCTTTGTCCCCTCTGTTACGGTACAATATCCCAGAGAAAAGGTTGAATTGCCGCCTCGTTCCCGCATGCAACTGTATGTAAACATCGATGATTGCATTGGTTGCCGGCAATGCGAACGCGCCTGCCCTGTGGATTGCATCGAAATTGACACCATTAAAGCCGACAAAACAGAGGACCTGGGCCTTACATCCAACGGCAAGAAAAAACCCTTTCATGTCACTAAATTCGATATCGACATGTCTAAATGCTGTTTCTGCAACCTGTGTACCTTTCCATGCCCGACCGATTGTATTTACATGACGCCGGACTACGAATACGCCAAGGAAGATCGTTCCGATTTGAATTTTCATTTTTCAAATTATACGCCTGAACAGGTTGCCGAACTGCAGAAACGGGAAGCAGAAAAGAAAGCGGCTCTGGCGGCTGCAAAAGCTAATGCCGGAAAAGGCCCTCAGGCCAATTAAGTTAACGATCATTTTCTTAACCTAAATAGAAACAGAAAACTGGAGACGCGTTAATGGAAATGCAGGAAGTCTTATTTTACGCCATTGTAGCCTTCACCCTTTTTTCAGCAGCTATTGTGGCTTTTGCCAATAAAATCATCTATTCGGCATTTGCCCTGCTATTTACCTTTATGGGATTTGCAGGTTTGTACGTGTTTTTGGGCGCTGACTTTTTAGCCGTCACGCAAATTATCATTTATGTAGGGGGTATTTTAGTTCTGATCCTCTTTGGTGTTTTAATGACGCAAAAGATTTATGATCTTAAAGCCCTGACTGCCCACAATTCCCTGTACTTGAGCCTGGGGGGCGGATTTTTTGTGGCTGTAATTATCGCCATCATCTTGACCAAAGAGTCGTGGATTAGAACTATGGACAAAACGTTAAAGCCCACAACAGCCGTCATAGGCAAAGCTATTTTAACCGATTACCTACTACCCTTTGAAATTGCCTCCATGCTTTTATTAGGGGCTTTAATCGGTGCAGTCTATTTAGCTCGTGCGGAGGGAAAGAAAAAATGAACACGCTATTACCCTATTTAATTACAGCAGGCATTGTTTTTACGCTTGGTATTTTTACCATCATCTACAAAAAAAATGCAGTTGGGATTTTAATGGGCGTTGAACTGGTGCTCAATTCGGTCAACCTGAACTTTATTGCCTTTGCGCGCTTTGTCGATCATCAGTTAAACGGCCAGCTCATCTCAATTTTCATCATCATTTTAGCAGCAGCCGAAGCAGCTATTGCTCTGGCGATCATTCTAAACATCTATCGTACCAAAGTAACGGTTGATGTAACGCAAATGAATGAAATGAAAAACTAAAAGCGATTGCAGGAGAAACTATGATTACGCTTGCGCTTTACATCTGGCTATTGCCGCTGGTGGCTTTTGTGATTCAAATTTTTCTGGGTAAACGATTGCCCCGTAAGGGCGACTTTGTCTCAATTACAGCCATTGGTATTTCTTACCTCTTGTCTATTCTGCTCTTCATCCAGATGCTGACCAATTATCAGCCGGATTTTTACCAGAATGCCTCGATTCCCTGGTTGCAGGTGGGCAGTTTCCGTATTGACATGGGCATCTATCTGGATAATCTGGCTATTGTGATGTTACTGGTTGTAACTACGGTCAGTTTCTGGGTGCACATCTATTCCATTGGTTACATGCATGGTGATCCGCGCTACAATCGCTTTTATGCTTATCTCTCTCTCTTTAGTTTTTCCATGCTGGGGCTGGTAGTGCTGGACAACCTGTTTGGAATTTTTATCATGTGGGAATTGGTAGGTATTTGTTCCTATCTGCTCATCGGTTACTATTTTGAAAAGGATTCGGCTGCCAATGCCGGAAAAAAAGCATTTATTACCAACCGTGTCGGTGATTTTGGATTTTTACTCGGCTTGTTAATTGTCTTCACCACCATAGGTTCCTTTAATCTGCTGGATATTCAACAGGGTGTTGCTCAGGGAAATTTGAGCGGGGGGTTACTCACAGCTGCAGGCGCACTACTCTTTTGTGGGGCTATTGGGAAATCGGCGCAGTTTCCTTTGCACGTGTGGTTGCCTGACGCCATGGAAGGCCCAACCCCTGTTAGCGCTTTAATCCATGCTGCCACCATGGTAGCAGCCGGTGTTTACCTGATGGCGCGTATTACCTTTATGCTCTCGTTCGATGCTATGCTGGTAGTGGCCTATATCGGAGGATTTACTTCTTTGCTGGCTGCAACTATTGCCATCACGCAATTTGACATCAAACGCGTTCTGGCCTACTCCACCATCAGCCAGTTGGGGTACATGATTATGGCTATGGGCGTGGGGGCGTACACCGCCGGATTCTTTCATTTAACCACGCACGCCATGTTCAAAGCTGGTCTGTTCCTGGGCAGCGGCTCGGTCATTCATGCCATGCATCACGCCATGGAAAAAGTGGGCGTGCACAAAGACCCCAACGATATCCGCCTGATGGGCGGTTTAAAAGCCAAAATGCCGGTAACCTACTACACCTTTTTGATTTTTACACTGGCCATTTCCGGCATTCCCTTCTTTTCCGGGTTTTTGAGCAAAGACGCTATTTTAGGCGGTACTCTGGCCTTTGCCATGAGTCAGTCTAATCCGGTGCACTACTTGTTGCCTTTTTTTGGTTTTACAGCAGCGATTATTACCGCCTTTTACATGTTTCGTCTGGTAATCAAAACGTTTTTGGGCCAACCCCAAAGACCGGACCTGTACGAACATGTTCACGAAAGTCCAAAGGTTATGACCGTTCCACTGATGGTTCTGGCTACACTGAGCATCTTTATCTTTTTCACCTTGCCATCGCTCAATCCTTTTTCGGCAGAGC
Organism: Caldithrix sp.; assembly: GCF_056497305.1. Classification (NCBI taxonomy): domain Bacteria; kingdom Pseudomonadati; phylum Calditrichota; class Calditrichia; order Calditrichales; family Calditrichaceae; genus Caldithrix; species Caldithrix sp. Next base: position 24,001 of record NZ_JBSMDE010000097.1, read on the forward strand.
ATGGCTGGTTTGCCCATCTCATTCAAAAGCCAGAATCTGCAGTAAGCATGCAACTGGGGCACCCTGTTCTAGAAATCAGTGAACATGTGGCTCACACCGCCCATGTAAACGGGATGATGATTTCTATCATTTTTGCCTTAACCGGTATTTTACTGGCCTTTGCGTTCTATTTCTGGAAAAAAGTGGATGTAGAAGCCTTAACGCAAAAGATCAAACCGTTGTACGATTTGTCCTTTCATAAATACTATTTTGACGAAATTTACAACGCCACCTTTGTGCGTGGCTTGTTATTGTGGAACAATTTTCTGGCCTGGTTCGATTTGACCATTATTGACGGCATTGTCAATGGAGCGGCCTTTATTACGCGTAATTTTTCGGCCTTTAGCGGATTGTTTGATCTGGGATTTATTGATGGCATTGTCAATGGGGTAGCCGATATTACACAGGGACTTGGTCAGAGATTTCGTAAGATTCAAACCGGACAGGTGCAGTACTACATTTTAGGCGCCCTGGCCGGTGCCGTACTGATTGTCATTGGTGTATTGATGTAAACAATTTGACAGGGAAAGACATACATAGGAGTCAGGTTTATGGGATTGATTAGCCTTGTTACGTTTATTCCGATTTTGGGGATTTTATTTGTCCTGCTTATTCCCAAGCAAAATGAAAAAGCGATCAAAGCCGTTGCCACGGTATTTACCTTCATCCCTCTGGTTATCGCCACCTACATGTGGAGTCAGTTCAACTTCACCTGGGCAGGGGTTAATAACGAAGCAACGTTCCAGTTTGTAGAACATGTAAAGTGGATTCCGGCTTACAACATCGAATATTTTGTAGGTCTGGACGGCCTCAGCTTTCCCATGTTCTGGTTAACCACTTTTATCAGTTTTTTGGCCATTGTTGCCTCTTACGGAATCAACAAAGCGGTTAAAGGGTATTTTGCGCTCTTCCTTTTATTAGAAACAGGCATGCTCGGCGTGTTTGTCTCGCTCGACTTTTTTCTGTTTTATGTTTTCTGGGAAGTCATGCTTCTTCCCATGTACTTTTTGATTGGCATCTGGGGCGGGCCAAGACGCGAATATGCCGCCATCAAATTCTTCCTGTACACTTTGCTGGGCTCGGTACTGATGTTAATCGTTATGCTGGCCCTGTATTTCAATGTGAAAGATCCGGTTACAGGCGGACATACCTTTAACATGCTGCACATGATGAATCAGGATTTACATTCTGGCTGGTTAAAAGGCGTTGATGTACGAATGGTACTTTACATCATGTTGTTCATTGGCTTTGCCATTAAGATTCCGGCTTTCCCATTCCACACATGGTTGCCCGATGCTCACGTTGAGGCGCCAACCGCCATCAGTGTTATTCTTGCGGGTATTTTGTTAAAGATGGGTACCTATGGAATCTTCCGCATCAGTTACCCGATTTTTCCGGATGTGGCTGTTAAGACGGCCTACTTTTTAGCTATTTTAGGTGTGATTAACATCCTGTACGGCGCCTTTGTAGCCATGGCCCAAAAAGACCTCAAAAAACTGGTGGCCTACTCGTCGGTTTCGCATATGGGCTTTGTGATGCTGGGCATGTCAACTTTTACCGATGCCGGAATGAACGGGGCCTTATTCCAGATGGTTAGTCACGGTATGATCACCGCCATGCTCTTCTTGTTAGTCGGTGTTATTTATGACCGCGCCCATCACAGGGAGATCGAGGGCTTTGGTGGATTGGGCGTAAGCATGCCCATTTACACCGGGGTTGCCTCCCTGGCCTTTTTTGCGGCGATGGGGCTGCCCGGCATGACTGGCTTTATTGCCGAAGCCATGGTCTTCATTGGCACATTTAGTGTGTATCGTACCTTAACCGTCCTTGCCGCCCTGGGCATTATTGTAACGGCCTCTTACGTCTTGTGGACCGTTCAACGCGTATTCTTAGGTAAATTAAATCCCAAATACGCTACCATTCCGGAAATCAATGGGCGGGAACTATTTACGCTGGTTCCTCTGGGCATTTTGGTTGTGCTGTTTGGTGTTTATCCAATGCCCATTTTAAATCTGATGCGCACATCCATGTCGCATCTAACTGAATTGATTAAGATGGTTCCTTGATCATGAAATACAGCGGCTGCAAGGTGAACACCTGCAGCCTGAACTGATAAACACAGACAATTCACTTGAAAAGTGATCATGTTAATTTTGGTTAAAGGAAAATGGACTTATGGATAACTTGAACAGTTTATCATATTTTGTCCCGGAATTGTTTCTGAGTGCAGCCATATTGGTCGTTATTGTTTTAGATTTATTGCTTAAAAAAGAACAGAAAATCTGGACGGGCATTGTGTCAGCTGCCGCACTGATCGTCAGCGTATTTCTGATCGTTCAGCAATACACGCTACCTGCCAGTGAAATTTTCAGAGGCATGTTAGTGCTCGATTCCATGGCAATTTACATAAAATTGATCGCTGCCGTTTCGTCGATCATTATTATTCTGTTTTCGCTGCCCTATTTTGAAGATCGCTCTGAATATTACGTGCTGATCTTGATTACTACGCTGGGCATGTTTTTAATGGGCGCCGTAAACGATATTTTGATGATTATTATTGCCATGGAATTAGTGGGACTGATGTCCTATGTTCTAACCGGATTTACCAAACACAATATCAAATCGGATGAAGCTTCGTTAAAATACATTCTTTATGCTGCCACCAGCACCGGTGTGATGGCCTTTGGTTTCTCCTATCTCTATGGCCTGACCGGAGAGACCAATTTACTTAAAATTCAGCAGGCTCTAATGGCCCATCCCCCCCATCAGGTAGCTTTCTTTATTACCTTTGTCTTAATTCTGGCAGGAATTGGCTACAAAGTGGCCATGGTGCCGTTCCATTTCTGGCTGCCGGATGTTTACGAAGGCGCTCCGACGACCATTACGGCTTTCTTTTCCATCGGCCCCAAAGCAGCGGGCATGGCGGTCTTAATTCGTTTTTTTACTACCGTAGTAGCCCATGGCTCCTCGCAGGCAGCAGTCTTTTTACAAAACTTACAAATTCATGTGCCATACTTACTGGCCGTACTGGCCGTATTGACCATGACTTTTGGCAACCTGGTTGCCTTGCGCCAGACCAACATTAAACGCTTGATGGCCTACTCTTCCATTGCGCATGCCGGTTACATGCTGATGGCCATGGTGGTGTTCAACCCGCAAGGCTACAAAGCGATTCTGATTTACCTTGTTGTTTACATGTTTATGAACTTTGGGGCATTTTGGGTGATCATTACCATGACACAGAAATTGGGCAGCGAGGAAATCGATGCATTTCGTGGCCTGGGCTACCGGTCGCCCTACGCGGCCGTTGCCATGGCAGTTTTCATGTTTAGTTTAACCGGCCTGCCACCCTTAGCCGGTTTTATTGGCAAATTTTACCTGTTTGCCGCGGTAGTTAATGGTGGCTGGTATGTACTGGCCGTGCTTGGCGTTTTAAACAGCGTTATCTCTTTGTATTACTACGCCTACGTGGTAAAACAGATGTTCTTACGCACGGTAGAGGAACAACCGCCTGTGCCCATTAATTTGTATGAAACCGTGATATTAACCGTGTTGGTTGTTCCCACGCTTATTTTTGGCGTGTTCTGGAACTCTTTAGCGCGCCTGTCAGAAATATCTTTTAATTTACTATATTGATCAATCGTTTTTTGTAAAACGATTCCACCCCGCCCTGAGCGGGGTTTTTTTTGCCCGAAATAGGAGCAAAGCAGTCCCGGTGGGTGCAAGGAATCATCGCTTGTTTCAATAATGGCCATCAAGCCTGCGTTTTTTTCTGCAATGATATTTAAACCATTAATTTAAGGCAGCACAGCGGCAGCCAAAAACTTTATCAGGGACGGTTTTTTGGGGGGGTAAAAAATCAACCGCAAAGTACGCCAGGCACTTGACAAAGTAACACGTGACGCGTAACGAGTTACGTGTTACGCATTCATGAAATTTTTTGCATCGCGCCATGGCGGGATTGATGTTTTGAAGGAAGTATTCTAACCTGTTCACCGCGCATTGAATCCTCCCTTAGGGAACGAAGACAACTGCCGATATTTCGGAAAGCTTCTATTGTATCGATAAAATATTGTGCATCACAAAACATTTGCCTCAAAAATGAGAATAAATTCCTGGCTCGTATTTCTGCATCTGATATTACGAATGTTTGCGCTAAAGGTCTATTTTCTCCTGTTCGAGAAATAAACCCGAACACTGTCATGCATGGTATATAGCCGATACTGGTTACCATCGTAAACAAGAATTGGACTGGAAAAATTTTTATGCACTGAGTTTGGTCGTATTATTGGGTTCTTTTCATATTTTTTCCAGTGAATTAAATCATCAGAAACGGCTATATTGGAATTCCAGACATCCCATCTTGGATCCGGCGTCCCATGATAATAAGCATAATATTTATCTTTGTACTTTATAATTTGGTCTATAGCAAGGCCTTCTTTATCATAGGTTTCCGGGCCTCTTTTGAGCACTGGCTCGTCTTGAACGTTTATCCAAACTTTCTGATCCGTGGACACAGCAAGCCATACCGCCTGATCGTTCCTTTCATAAAATAAATACCATTTTCCCTTTTCGATCCACAATGTTGGTGTACCATAAGGTCCTGGATTAATTGGCTCACCATTAACTTTCCGAATGTCCAGTTTTCCTTCCCGGTGCCATTTAATACCATCTTTTGATTTCAGCATGAATGCTATATCGTTAAGTCCTTCTGCAACCATATAGTACATACCATCAACTTTAACTACATGAACATCTTCTGTCCAATTTTCATCATAAATTGGTTTATCCGAATAGCGTTGCCAGTTTAACCCATTTTTAGATATTGCATAACCAAGGTACCTGGTCGTGTCTGCTTTATCTTCGTTATATCCTGTGTACCACATTTTAAAAAGACTGTCTTCATATAAAATAAATCCGCGTTCGCGAATTTTTTTGTCCCAGGTATCTTTACCCGTTCCTGAAAAAACTGGATTATTTTCATATGGAACAAAATCTACCAATTCATGCGGGAACAGAGATGTTTCAATATTATTATTCCGATTATTCTTCCCACAACTTAAAAAAATGAAAAAGAACGCCAGAAAGATGAATATGGTTTGTTTGTTCATTATTTTAATCTCCTTAATTTATTATTGTAGTGTCAAAAACATTTTAATATCAATATTTAAAAATCGAATTCAATAATTTATTTTCAGAACTATTTAATATGTTAAGTGGCCTTTCAAAATCTGTCATTTAACTTTTCCAAGACGGATACTCCGGTAGTAAGCTATTAAATTCAACAATCAATTTTTGTTCATATTCACCGGAATACCGACCTTGAAGGAACCTGTCCAAAGCTTCATCAAAGAAACGTTTCCAGGATTGTTCTTCTTGCCCTGGATTTATCGGATAGAATAATACTCCGTTATCTTTAGCCGCTTTCATATCCCCCGGGGCATCGCCAATCATTAATATGTTGTTAGTTGGATATTTTTTGATAGCTGCATATTGAAGATGTTCTTTCTTTGTTCCATATTCCTGGCCTGCTATTAAACGCACGTATTGCGTTAGACTATTTTCTTCCCATTCACGTTGCAAAGCCTCCACCGGAGTTTGCGAGACGACAATGATATCCGCTTTTACAGACAGTTTTTCCAGGGATTCTTTTACATAGGGGAAAGGCGATATTCCCTTAACCATATCGGCAACATCCCTGTTAATTGCCAGTGACCATTCAAGGGCTCTGGCTATGATCGGATCATTATCTTTTTTTAAATATCTTTGTAAAGCTGAATTACTCAACTCATTTTCTTCATTGGCCCACTTTTTCAATGGGCTCAAATCCGGTAATGCAACATTTCTTAATTTAATTTCTTTCCGATCTTTTAATAATTCCATAAAATTAATTAATGCAAGAAATCTATTAACTCCTCTACTTTTAGAGTAAAGGTTCACGAAATCCCAGGTTTCTCTGGCATACTTTGAAACTTTTTGCAGATTCCAGTGCTTAACCGTATTCGGACAAAAGCACTCTTTGTGCTTTAATTCCATGGTATCAAAAACGCATCCATCAGAATCAATTCCTACAAAAAACTCTTTTTTAGGCTGTAGATTTATTATTTCTTCTTTTAATGACTTCATTTTTTATACTCCAAAATTTTTCGATTTTAAGTAACAACAATGCTGTTTGTTGATTACAAAGCTACGCTCGCCTGTAACGATATTCTAATCAAAGTATGAATTAACCCAGATTGCGCAATAGAGATTTTTTAAAATCTCTATTGCGCACAGGCCATAAGCCGTAGTGGGTTTACGCGATCTAGAAAATCTTTCTCTCCGCAATATTGTGTTGATCAGATATTCTTAATCGATTTAGCAACAGACAAATTCTATTGCTGAATTTGGAATTAACTAATGCGTACAGGGACTTTCCCTGCAGCCTCCATTTTGTCGAATATGATCTGAGCAACAACTTGCAAATTTTCACGACTTGCTGGTGCAAAGGTTACAATTACTGTCGGAAATTCTTTAGGAGAAGCAAATTCATAAGGATTATTAGAAACCACAACCACAGGTTTACCGGTTTTTAAAAGTTCTCTTACACGGTCATTAATTGAAGAGGCCACTTTGTGATAGTAATAATTGGTGGTCACGATCACATCTGCTTCATCAATTCTACGCATCACTCTTTTCCAATCGGCTTCGGAGGGGATTATAGGAATTTCAACCTGGCCGACATTTTCTGAAAAATTACACAATTCTTCCCACAACATGCCGGGATGACATGACATATTATTAGCCATCTGTTGAGTTGGGAATATCTGTTCAACCAGCAAAACTTTCGTTTCAGATGATAAAGGAAGAATGTTTGCATCATCTCTTAATTTAATAACCGATTTTTCAGCTGCTTCAATGGCGGTATTTACTACAAATGGATGGTTTATAGGTTCAGAAGCTTTTCTTGCATCTACTATACCTCCGTTTTTGGCCAACCCCATATCCCATCTCATGGACAAAATTCTCTGCACACTTTCATCAATTTTCTTCTCGCTAATTCTATTTTCTTTAACGGCATTAATGACTGCTTCTATAATACGGGGCCTCTGCGCGCTTTCATCTCTGTAGAGTATTAAGTCATTACCGGCCATAATTGCTTGGACTACAGCTTCGCGAATTTCAAATCTTTGCAGCATCCCCCCCATCATCATATTATCAGTAGTAATTACTCCTTTAAAACCTAATTCTTGTCTTAAAAGTTCTTCAAGAATTTCTCTTGTAGTAGACGCCGGTTTATCTGTTACACCAAGGGCGGGATAAAGGCTATGCGCGCTCATTATAGCTGGAATGCCAGCTTCAATTAACGCCTTATATGGGGCAATATGAACCCCAAATAATGTGTCCTTATCTAAATTAACTTGAGGAAGTCCCCAATGGGCATCAGACTCCGACTCTCCTCTTCCGGGGAAATGTTTCGCTGTAGCAATCATGTCCATTTCGCCAAAGCCTTTTGCAGTTTCTAAGGCATATTTAATAACTTCCTCCGTTTTATCGGAATAGGCTCTTGGACCAATTTCCGGATTTTTAGGATTTGTATTCACATCGACCACTGGCGAATGAATCATATTAGCGCCAATAGCCCTTGCCTGCATTCCGATAGCTTTAGCTATTTTATATGCCATTTCCGGTTCGCCCGTTGCTGTTATTCCCATAGGACTTGGGAAAAGTCTTTGTCCGTTAATCAAATCATCCGAGCCGTTACCTTCCTGATCAATTGTAAAATGAATTGGAATTCCTAATTCCCGATCCATTGCATAATGTCTCAGTTTGTTAAGAACTTCTGCATATTCCTGCGGAGTACAGTAGGTACAGCTACTAGGGTCTGCATAATCTATATGGTGCCCATGCGGAAAAACTAAAGACCTCAAAATATTTTCATCTGGTTCCGTACCTGGTTTAATATCATGTAATAATGTTTGCGTTCGAAATTTTAAACATATCCTAAAACCGCCAACGTGATATTTTTTTATCATATCAATAATATCTGGCGTAATAATTGGGCCTGCGAATCCGAAGACCATCATTTGTCCAACTTTTTGTTCAATGGTCATTTTTCCGAGTAAATCATCTACCCATTTTTCTTTTGTCATACGAGTCTCCTCTTATTATTTTTTTATCTTAGTCTATTCTTAAATTGTATTCTTTTTAATTTTTCCTCTAACAAACATTATTAGCCCAACAATAAACATTGTACTCCCTAATCCACTAGTAATGATAATAGCAAAAAAGTCTGTCAAATATATTATCGGGAACAATATTAGGGCTCCCACGATCATCATTAAGGTACCAATGACTCGTAACATTGAAACGACATCGCCGGTTGTTCCTTTTGTCAGCTCTTTTTCCTCAACGATCGGGGTATCAAGTTTATTAAAAAAGTTATCAATCCGTTTTCTGTCTGAAACGTTGCTATTTTCCCAAAATAATTTCATTATTAAAAATGTCGCTAAAGAAGTGCTTACTACAAGTATTGCCTGAATACCAAGGTGGAGATTAAATATATATCGAGTAGAAAATGCAACTAAAAAAGTTAAAACAAATGATAATAAAGCAGTCCATGGCGGGGTTTTTCTAATTAACAGACCGAAGATTAGAGCCGAACCGATGGGAACCGTTAACACTTGAGAAATATCTTTCATAACGCCGAATACACCGCCTTTATGATGCGTATAATATGTGGCGAGAAGTACAGTAAAGCTGCCTATAATTAGTATGGTAAGCCTACTTACAAGCATCAGATGTTTTTTGGTTGAATTTGGCCTAAAATATTTTGCGTAGATATCTTCCACAATTACCGCTGCCATCACATTGTAACTGGAATCGAGCGAAGACATAGTTGCTGCAAAAATGGCCGCTAATAATAGCCCCATTAAACCGTGAGGTAAAACCTTCATACACATTATCACATACGAAGCCTCCGCGGGGTTTTTTAATCCACCAACATAGCCGTTTAAATCCGTGAACATAATTCTGGCGCTCATTGAAGGAATCATCCAAAGGCCTACTCCTGCAAAAAACAAAAGTGATGAGAGCAAAGCTACCTTTCGTGCAGCTTTTTCGTCTTTCACGCTAAAATATCTTTGGACGGATGCATTTGAATTAATTCCAAAAAACATCAATAAAAGCCATCCAAATAAATAAAATTTATCAAGCTTACCATTGCCAAATGCAAAGTAATTTGTCGGCGCGTTTGAAATCAAATTATCAAAGCCACCAATCGCTTTTAGGCTGAGAGGCGCGGCAATGATAGTTACTGAGGTTACAATTATAAATTGTAATGTGTCGTTTGTGGAAACACCCCAAAGCCCCGAAAGTACTGAATAACTCAGCATGGTAAGGCCTGCTATTATAATCACATAATTTAAATTAATTTTAAGGGCCACTGCGATAAATACCGAGGCGGCTAAAAGTTGAAGCCCAACGATAAATAACTTCATCAAAACATAAAGCCAAGAATAAAATTGATGTGTTACATTGTCATATCTTACTTGTAAAAACTCGGTTATTGTGATAACTCTGGCTCTACGCCATTTTGCCGCTAAAAAAAAATAGGCTAACAAAAAAGCTAAGGCGCTTGCCCAAAGTAAAAGAGCGCCGGATAAACCAAATGAATATATTTTACCAGCCCCTCCGGTAAACGTCCAGGCACTGAAAGAACTCATAAATGAGGACAGTCCTGCAACGCCCCATGGTAACTTATTGCTGCTTTTAAAAAAGTCATCCGTGCTTTTAACATGCTTATAAAAAAAGACTCCAATCCCTACCATAATCGATAAATGTAGGCCCATTACAACATAATCAATTATCCATAATTTTGGCATATCACTCCTCTAAAATTTGAAAATAAATTCTGACTCATCACTAAATTGAACTTTTATTGAATTATCTTCTTTAATAACATTTTTTATTAATTGTGTAATCTCTTCCAATTCTTCTCTACCGTTATAAAATGTTCCGGTAAGCGTCAAAAACAAATGGCGCCCCGGTTCAAGATTATTTGTTTCTAAAACAGGAATGATTGATTTACCTCCATTGGTATTATTGGCTTTTTCCGATTCGATTGTTTTAACAGATGAATTAGAACCATTAAATCCTAAAATTCCAAGGATAAATGAGCCCTTTTCATTATTATAAACTGCGGATAATTTCCTGTCTATAACTATTTCAGGACGTTTATCAAAATAGTTCATCGCATATCCGCCTTCGCGCGCACTTAATACTTTTTTCTCCGTTTCAAGTATATTTAACCTTACTTGATAGCCGTTTTTAATCAGGATATGTGTGGTAATCTTAGCGGATTTATCTTCAACTATTTCAATTTTTTTATCAGCCGAAAATGTTTTTGAATCCTTTTCTTCAACAAAAGGAAAACCTGCTAATGGATAATGGCTGCTAACGCCATAATTTTCTTCAATCGATTCAAAAATTGGAATGATTCTGTGGGAAAATTTTTTACCATCTATAGAAATGGAAAACATATTATCCGGATGATAACCATTTTCTGTTCTTGTTAAATCAATACCAAAATGAGAAGAATAACTGAATGCGGTATATTTTTTGGCATATTTTGTCCCGGCGCTCTCTTTTTGATGCCAGGCCCGGTGATTTATTATTTGAACTTCTCCGGATTTTTTATTGCCAAAAATATTCATCCCAATAATCGGGTCTCCAATTGTGTAATCGCTTATTTCCACAGGAAGCGGTTTTTCTTTCTCTGTCCAAAATGGATGGGATGCTGGCAACAATAAATTCAGGAAGATTAAATTTCCCCAGTAAGGAGAGCCATATTGACTGTAGGGGTCGATCAAATCTAAATTTTCTCCCAGATATCCCATTGTAGGAATCATATTTTTAGTGAAATATCCATTCTCAACATAGAATTTCATTTGTCCAGATACTATACGTCTCGAAAGTCCATGACTAATTGGAGAAAGGCCTAAAATTTCCCCCAAAATAAATGGCACTGTTAAGGCTGGCCGATAAGCCCAGGACCTGCCCCACATGGGGATCGCGCCATTGGCCGCAAAGAAATTTTTATAACTTAAAATAAATTTTTGTAATCGATCGATTATCCATTCATTGTCTTCAGACGATAAACCTCCAATTTTAACAAATAACGGTAAGAAATAATGAAAGCCCCAGGCGTTATATTGTTCAATGGAATATCCACGCGATTCATCTCCGTCGGTAAACCACCCGTTTCCTAAATCAAATTCTTTAACTTTTTTTATGCAAAAATTTAATTCATCCTGGTTATATTCTCTTCCTAATGCTTTTAGAACCAAATGAGTGTTTGCGATGAATAAATACCAGTTATTGTTCGGTATCTTTCTTCCGGTTGTCGAAAGCATCCATTTTGCAATCTGATCTTTTTCTTTATCTGATAATCGTTCCCATACCAAATCTTTCAAAAGATAAAGTGAAAAGGCCAATCCTGATATTTCTGCAATCCATTGATTATTTCCGTATCGATCACCAATATATTCGGGATGATTAGGATCGGAGGCCGACAGCAGTCCTTCAATATATTGTTTAACCAGATCGATTTTCTTTCCTTCATATTCAATGGTTGTATTTCCTGTGCCAACCATGTACGCAGCAAGCAGAATCCGCGTTCTTGTGAATCCTTCCATCCAATAAAAGCTTTTCATATTTTCAGGATCAGGCAGATATTTATCCATCCAACGCACCGGATCATTTAAATTTAATCCGCCTTTTCCTTTTGTTAAATATGGTTGAATGGCAATAATCATCTTTTGGGCTATTTCTTCCCAGCTCTCTCTCGTCCAACCTGTAAAAGGAGATAAATCAAAGTCCTTCTCCAATTTTAAAATATTCCCCACATTTGCCTCCTTAGACCTTTTATTATTACTTTTGAAGAAACTGCAAAACACAATAATCGCTACAAAAAGCAAAAAAGTTTTTATGTTTACTCCTCCAATTGAGTGTTTAAAATCCGAAAAACAAATTTTATTGATAAAAACTTTCTCCCAAATTCAGTACTAGAAAAATTCTAATATTGCGTAATGAAAGATTTTATAGATCAGGCTAGACCCGGTATTGCCTACGGCATGTGCGCAAAAGCTTAAAAAAAATCTTTATTACGCAATCCAGTTTTATTTTACAATACTTAATCTTGCGTTATCTACATATATGTCCATCGGACCAGAATACATTCCAACTCCAGTAACAGTCACTCGTACTCCAAGCGCATCTTTCGACACCTTTCCTGTAGCAGAAACATGTAGCCATTTCCCTTTAAGTTCGTTCGGCTTCAATTCTAAGTCTTCACTGAGAGTTTCTGCAACCATCCAATGTACATTATACTCACGAACCTCCGTTACATAGATTTGCGGAGGTCTTCGTGGGACTTCGCCGGCTTCATATCCTCTTCCCCACCATGTTGGTAGATTTCTCTCTTTAATAAACACATCCATTTCAATTTTAATCTCTTTTCCGCGCATCAAAGTCACAAAATACGGATCGATATTTTGATATATCCAACTTCTTGTTTCGCCCGTCACTTCCCATCCTTTTGCCCAATTTGTATCTACTGGTATTACGCCTTCTGCCTGGAGGCGTCTTTGTGCTTTGTCTGCCTGATAAGGACTCGGGGCATCCGTATAAGCTTGTGTTAAATAGAAGTGTATTGAATTTTTACCCTCGCTAACAACATCGTTGGAAACAGAAATCACCTCTTTTTCTCCTTTAGGTGCCAAGGGCTGCTCATATTTCCAATACATTGGCTTCCCTGAATCATTAAGGTTTTCAAAGCTATGGTTTTTAATAAAATTTGCATTAAAGAATTTCTTCGCCAAATAGTCTTTTGCCCTGTAATCGATTGTCTTTGAAAATGATGAACCGAAATGGGCTACCCAAATTTCAGCAGGATTATGCGGATTGATATCAATGGAATGAAAACGTCTCTGTCTTCTGTCCATTGATTTCTTACCTAAAATACTCCATGTTTTTCCCCCGTCAAATGATCTGTAAACGCCATAATTCTCCACCACAATATAAACGAGTTCGGGAGCAACAGGATTTATACAAACACCGCTAACTTCCCCAACTCCATGAATGCTATCTACGATGCTTGGGAATACTAAATCCCAGTTTTCACCGCCGTCGATACTTTTATAAAGTCCCCCTTTTTTCCATTGTTTATGTTTTTCACCGTTTACAAGGTAATTCTCATTCCAGGCAGCGGCATAAACGATATTTGCATTCGTCGGATCAACAGCAATATCCTGAACATTGGGGATTTCCCTTGTTTGATTACATTTCTGCCAGGTTTTACCTGAATCGGTCGTTTTATATATTCCGCCATACATTCCCGGCTGTACCGGCGGATAAGCATCCGGCCCTTTAGTAATTGGACGAATTCCTTTTGACCCACCTACAGCCAGATAGAGTGTTTTAGAATCCGAGGGCGCCATTTCCAGCCACATTAACCGAGTATTTCCGTTGAATATCTCTTTTGGAGTAATATTTTTAAATGTATTTCCATCGTCAACACTCTTATATACTCCATTCCCATAACTCGCAACATAAACAGTTCTGTTAAAAGTTGAAGAACTGGGATCTATAACTATTGAACGAACAATTCCATCATCCAATCCGTTTTTCTCGAATATTGGCTTCCAGTTCCATCCACCATCAACCGACTTAATTACAATTCCTCCAGCAGATGCTCTATTGGACGCACTTTTCATACTGATGGAAGCATATATTGTTGTTGAAAGTTCCGGATCAACAGTCATCGTTTGACACGATCCGGAAGTATTAACTAATTTATCTCTCCAATATGCAGCCTGATTAACTTCTCCGCGATGGAAAGAAATTACATTTATAATGCTTTCACCGTTATCTTCAGAAAGCATCAAACCAGTATCCGAAAATCCCAGCCACACTATTCCAGGTCTCTTTGGATCAAATACAGCTCTATATTCCGTAAGCAACGCTAATCCTGTTCCTTTCCAACGATCCCGCCGAACTTCCTTCATGCCATATAGTTGCCAAGTTTTGCCGCCGTCTAAAGTTTTTATCCCATAATCCAGGTAAAGAATATTTGGATCTATCGGATCAATTAACATGAAAAAACTTGATATCGATTCAGTCTGGCGGTAATTAATTGGAATATTACGTTTGCCATTGAACCAGGTATGGGTTAATAATCGAAAGGTCTTCCCGCCATCCCTGCTGCCGTAAATACCCTCATCACGTACTGTAGCTACATAAACAATTTGAGGATGTTGCTTATTTGCTAAAACCCGTAACGGATTTTTGCCATTTAATCCATTTAGCCGTTCCCACGTTTTCCCTCGGTTTTCACTTTTGAATAGTCCAACCTCAGGAAACGCTGCATATACAATTCCGCCATTGCAGACAGCAACCTGAGTACATTTGCCTTTAGGCAAGCCGTTCCCCAATAACTTCCATGGTTTTTTTAGGCCTTTTTTTTGATACAGCCCAACATTAGTGGGATAGTAAACGATTCTATTTTTATAAGAACCCTCAAAATCAAGTTCGAGAGCGTTTAAATGTCTTTCTTGAACAATCCGTCCGACCGGCAAACCGTCACTTATATCTTTCCATGAATACCCGCCGTCCGTCGAAAGGCTGACTCCCATATCCGAATTTGTCCAATAAATATAGTTCCCGTTATCTGGATCCACCACACCGGATTGCCCGGTGCTTGTTCCAAATTCATCGCTCTGATAAATTAATTGCCAAGTATCGCCATTATCCTCGCTTTTCCAAATTCCAGATTGATTAGGAGCAGAACTTATTTGATTCATATAAATTATATCAGGATTCGTAGGATTTCCGGCAATATAATAAGCCGTTCCGGGAACCGGATTGGCAATAGGCTCCCATGTTTCCCCTCTATCCACACTGCGAAATAAAGAGAGAGTCATGTCGGAAGAAAAATAGAGTGCACCGCTTGCCGGATGAATGGAAGCAAACATCAACCAGCCGTTACCGCCCGGATCGACAAATTCCCATTTTGATTCCTGAGCGACTAATTCGTTTCTGCCAATCAGTAGAAGTAAAATGAATATCAAACAAATATACTTTTTCATATTAGTTTTCTCTTAAATTACTATTTTTCATTTTCTAAATAATATATTTTTTTCGCAAATTGAATTCCTAAATCTATATAACCATTAGAATCATAGTGCCATTTATCAGAATAATTATAATTATCCGTTGTTCTGACCAAAATCGCGTTCAAATCATCATTTACAAATTTTTCCTGCTGCTTTCTGATAATTTCACCGTAATTCCAAACTTTTCCGTCTTCGTCCTGACCCGAATCCGCTATCCTTCCAATCACAACGGGAAGATCGTCAAACCTTAAAGCCGCCCGCATCATGTTTATAAGATACTTCAAATTTTGAGAATATTTAAGCGCGGTTTCTTGAGTGTGCTCGGCATCGCTTTCACCCTGCATCCAGATTATGCCGCAGGGTATAAGAGTGTCTTTTTCCCCATCCCCGTCTATAT
>NZ_JBSMDE010000098.1:0-4472 GCF_056497305.1 Caldithrix sp.
CCCATGCCACGGATCCTTCCATTAACACAAAGCGGGCGCGTAATACATTAAATGGATCGGATTAAAATAATCCCTTCAAAAGATCTATCCCGCTAAAGCGGGATGCAAAAATTTTTGTGCTGTGTGAAGAAGCATAACTGTTGATTTGTTGATTTGTTGAATGGTTTGTTGTCCCGTCACAGTGAATCGCAATTTCCGCTGCGCTCCAACCGGCTAAAGCGGCCGGACAATTAAAAAAATTTCCCACACATGCCTTCCCCCTCTCCCAGATTTTTATTCTAGGAGAGGGGGATCGAGGGGGTGAGGGCTAATTCGTGAAATAACTTCTGCTGTTGGAGGAGTAAAGTTAAGAGTATATGAGTGTAAGTGTTAAAAGGTTTCGGGGCACCGGCCTGTCATTTTTTAAAGAAATTTTTTGGTTGTGGCTCTGCTGCCGTAGAAGTTACTAAACTTCACCCGTATTGGAATAACGTTTCCCCGCTACCTTTCTCCCCCGCGCACATTCTGCTATCTTCATACTTTATGTCATCTGACCTATTCCAGAGTGCAAAACGCCAAACGTTGATTTTTAGTTGAAAGATGGAATTGAAAAATTAGATCATGGAATAACAGGCAATTGATTGCTCATTCTTTCCTTACAGGTAGGACATATCGTGTGACTCACATGATCATGAGCCGTTTTGTCGTCCATTTTAATCCAGTAATAGTGCATATCCGGCCCCAGAATACGTTGCCGTTGACACCAGGCACAAACCACAATCAAAGTAGAAGGCTCTGTGTTCGAGCGGTTCGTAGCAACATTTAACATGGCTTCTTCCTTCCATTATTCATTTTTGAAAGGAAGCTACAAATTTTGTGCCAATAATGGATTGGCTTTAAATTCACCCTTTTCAGCTTAAAACCCAGCGCTAAAACTGTCACATCTTTCCCTTTTTAGGAAAATATTAACACCTTTTACTTATTAAGTCGAACAGTATTTGTTCAATTTAAATTAATGTGTAAAATATTAACAGTGAGCTCAACATAATATCCTTTAAAAAATGCTGTTGTCGAGCTGGCTACTGTTTTACCCTGCTTCCACCGATCATCGACAACAATTTGTATTACTGCCGGCTATTACCTATTTTTATTTAAAACAAAGCAGAAAAGGACACTCAGGACGCTGAATGGATTTTAATCAAATGATCTACGCCTTAGGCTGGTACGCGGCTTGCCTGATCGTTGGCTTCAGTAGTGCGCTTATTCCGATAATTAACATCGAAGCGTTTATTTTATTGCTCGGCTATTTTGTACACGATGTTCGGGCCCCGATCTTTCTGCTCCTTTTGACCCTGGCCCACATGCTGGGCAAAATGGTGTTGTACATGATGGGCCGCGGCAGCCTGAAATTAAAATTTTTTAACCTGGAACAACGGGTTAACCGCATTAAGGCAAAATACAAAATTGTAAAAAATGGTTCGTTATGGGTCATTCTGATCAGTGCGCTGGCTGGCATGCCTCCGTTTTACGTCATCACCATAATGGCCGGAACCATGAAAACCAAAATCTGGCTATTTTTTAGTCTTGGATTCCTGGGACGCTTTATCCGGTTTTCGCTGTTATTGTTTTTACACAATTTTTTGGCGGGACTGTTCAAATGAAAGTAGAATTGTTAATCGATTCGCGTGAATTCTTCGACGCTTTACAAAGCGATTTACAGGAAGCGCAAAAATCCATCTATCTGCAAACACTCTCTTTCGAAGGCGACACGGCTGGCAAACGCATCGCCAATTTATTGCTTGCCAGCCCGGTGAGCGATATGCGCATCATGGTCGATCATTTTACGCATTTTAAGATGAGTGATCGTTTGCTCTGGTGGCCCTGGAATCGATTTAATCCCCGATTAATGAAAGAAGTGCGTGAAACACAGTCCATGTTCGGGCGCTTGAAGGAAAAAGGCGCCAAACTGATCATCAGTCGCGACCCGCGGTCCTGGTTTCATAGTTATTTTGCCACCAACCACAAAAAGACCATTCTGATCGACGATCACATCTGTTATTTAGGAGGGATCAATCTGTGTGATCACAATTTTGCCTGGCACGACTTAATGTTCCGTTTTGAAGACCAGGAAATCACCCATTTTTTAAAACAGGATTTTCTATCGAGTTTTTCCGGACTTGAGCGCGCCCAGGCCAGAACCTTTGGCGACGTTTCCTTTTTCTTAATGGATGGTCGCAATAATGAGACCTATTTTGCAGACATTTTCAGATTAATGCACTCAGCGCAAAAATCACTAACCGTCATCAGTCCTTACCTCTCCTGGCCTTTTACAAAAACATTGCGCGATTTAGATGCCCGAGGTGTACAAATCACTGTTATCACGCCCCTGGCCAATAATTATCCTCTGCTGCGCCGATTTATTAGCAGTCAATTTGCCGGAACCTCGATTCAGTTGAAATATTACCTACCAGGAATGTCGCACATGAAAGCCATGTTGATCGATGAGGACCTTTTGATCGCTGGTTCATCCAATTTTGATCTACTGAGTTACCGCATTTTAAAAGAAATTGTAGTCGTCTGCCGCAATCCATCTTTGATAAAGGACTTTCAAGAACGCGTACTAAAAATCGATTTAAAACAAACCAGAGAGGCCCCCGTTTCTTCAGGCCAAAAGCTATTTCGTCGTCTGGAAAAGGTGCTCGACCGGTTATGTGTGTATTTTAATCAACACCGTCGCTAATTTCCGGCTTAACGCCTCTCTGATTACCAGTTGAGGAAAAAGGGGGGAATCAACAGCACACAACTTATCAGGAAGAAAACAATCTCAAGGGGCAGCACCCATTTCAGCCATTTGTCAAATGGAATGCCGGCCAGGGTTAATATGCCCATGGTCACGGCTGACGTGGGGATGATCAAATTGCTGAACCCATCCCCAAATTGAAAGGCCAGAACCGCAGTCTGGCGGCTCACACCTAACAAATCGGATAAGGGAGCCATGATCGGAATGGTTAGGGCGGCCTGTCCGCTTCCCGAAGGCACGAAAAAATTGATGGTAGTTTGCACCAAAAACATTAACTGGCTGGCCAGAACGGGATGAACGCCATGAATGACCGAGGCCATGCCATGTAGAACGGTACCGATAATTTTCCCTTCCTGTGCAATGACCAGAATACCGCGGGCTAAAGCAATGACAAAAGCCGTGCTGATCAAATCTTTGGCGCCGGTAATAAATCCCGTACTGATCTCATCCACCGATAAGCGACCAACAAGGCCGATCAGAATGCCCGTAGCCACAAACAAGGCTGCAATTTCATTGATATACCACTGATTGAGCATCACGCCAGCGACCAAAACAATCATAGCCAGCGAGAAAATCAACAAAACCAATTTATGTCGAAGGTCCAAAGTGTGCGGCTTGTCCATCAATTCGAGATGTAAGGCCTTTTTGCGCTGCACATCCTGATCAAAGGTAAGGCTTTTGTGGGGCTGTTCTTTTACTCTGGATGCATAGCGGGAAACAAATAGGATTGCAATGGAGGTATTCACTGTCCAGCAGAAAAAACGGTAGCCAAATCCGGAAAGCGGGGGAAGTTGCGCTATGCCCTGAGCCACGCCCAGGGTGAATGGATTGATGAAAGCGGCCGCAAATCCGGTGGCAGCTCCTACAAAGGGAATAGCCACCCCTGTGACTGTATCGTAACCCAGAGCCAGAGCCAGTGGAATGAATAAGAGCACAAAGGGAATCACCTCCTCACTCATGCCAAACACAGCGCCGGCCAATGAAAAAATGATCATGAATACCGGGATGATGCTTTTTCGGATGAGCGCTGAGTGGGCATGGGCCCGGGCCAGCGCCCTAATGGCCAGGTCAATAGCCTCTGTTTTTTGCAACACGGAAAAAGCGCCACCCACCAACAAGACAAAGCCAATAATTTGAGCCGCTGCTATGAATCCTTTAATGGGCGCCTGAAAAACGGCCATGAAGCCCTGAGGATGTCCGGGAACATAGTGGAACGTATGGGGGGCAATCACCTTACGCCCCCCGCTCTCCGTAAATTCATATTCCCCGCCCGGTAATACGTAAGTGGCAACGGCGGTTAATACAATCAACAAAAAAATCAGAAACAACGTGTTCGGACTTTTCATTTTCTGCCAGCTCATCGCTTCTCCAGTTTGGTCTTGATTAAACAATTTCAGAAAAACACGCATTACAAACAAAATAAATTTTATGGTCAAGCAGCCTTTTCATAATATTTAATACAATCGTTCGCTTGCCCAAAGTGTACATGGGCAGAGATTCGCAAAACCACCTTCAAGCCATTGCCTTAAAAAAGTAAACGATACAGCTCCTTAAAAGCAGATAGCCAACATTCGATTTTTACTGTTTAATTGGGTTTAATTAGAATACTTCCTTCAAAAGATCTAATCCCGCCACAGCGGGATGCGAAAATTCTTGTGCTGCATTCTTACCAAGCTTTCCCAAAAGTTAAAGT
>NZ_JBSMDE010000099.1:0-10790 GCF_056497305.1 Caldithrix sp.
TTCAAAATTGTAATGGATGACCAGCTTTCCAATGCTGAGACCAACGCTGTCCTGAACTTCAGCCTGTTTTGCGTCCCGTACCTTACAGTGCATCCAGATGTACCCCGCAGTGTCCGGCACCTGCCACGGCCAGTTTGCTTTTCGGCTCAGGGTATCGCCTGCTTTAATCCACCAGGCGTACATCAGGCTGTCGCCGTCGGCATCCTCTGCCTGGCAAAAGAAAGAGACCGTCTCCCCCGGCAGGGCAACCTTCGGCTGCACGCCCATCTTACGAATCGTGGGCGGCTGATTGACAATCACCGCAACACTTGTCTCAGCCGAATCGGCCAGCAGCCCCCCATCCATCACCTTACAGCGGATGGCAACGCTGCCCCCTTCAGCCGGCGCCTGCCAGTCAACCACCGGCCCGCTGCCGGTTAAAACTCCCGCCTCCGCCTGCCACAAGTATTGTAAAGAATCGCCATCGGGATCCACGGCCGTACAGTAAATTTTGCTTTGACCTCCGATGGAAACTGATTTGTGCTCAGCGGCCAGCGCTTTAATGCGCGGGGCCCGATTTTCTGGAAGGTGGTCCGTGTGAAAATCGATGGCCTGGCCGTTGACATACAAAACACCATCTTTAAATAAACGCGGTGCTCCATGCTCCAGAAAGGTGATTAACAGCGCTTCATCGGCAGGAATAAGTAGGCTCACCTGCCCGCTGACCGCTTCCAGCATTGTCTGATTGCCAATGCAATCATAAACATCGGTTGGATTATGCCCCACCTCGATCGTAACGGTCGTGTCCACCGTGTAAGGATTGTACAGTAAAACATAATGCGGAGCGCTTTCGTCTCTGAATCCTGGTCCAAAATCGGTCTGGCTGACATTTAATTTCAGGATGCCACGCACATCGGTCGTATCCACAATAGCGCCTAAAAGACCCACATGGGAAGCTCCATACAAAGCCAGATTGGTTGCCGCCCAGCCGTGGCGCAGCGCGTCGCCCGTGGCATAGGGACTGCGATTGGAGTACCAGTCCACCTCGCGCACCGCTTCGTAGGCGATGACGCCCCACGGATCGTAAATTTTGGCCCAGGCCTCACTGTCCTGATTTTCATCCGTTAAAAAAGGATGATAAAAAAAGCGGGCTGAATTGGCTGCATTAAGCAGCCATTTGCCAATCGCCCTGGCAAATCGTTCGTCATAGCGCACCATGGGCGCCAGTGCGCCAATCATTTCAAAAGTGTTCATGGCAAAGGCGTAATCATCGCCAACCACTTCGCCCACCAGGCCGGAACAATCGTAGCCGCCCCAGCTGCCAACAGTTACGCCCCAGCCGCGCACATTGCCCTGCGGATCAAAACACCAGTTTACCAGTTTCTCGACATCGTAGTCCGTGTGTAATTCGGCATTCATTCGGGCCGCCGTGTACACCCCATAAGGCAATTGCAATTCGTAAGCAGGATTGGTTGCCCACTGATCCAGAAACTCCATGCACCACTCGGCGCCAATCAGATATTTTTGCTCTTTAGAACGCAAATAGGCCTGATACATCAGCCAGCCCAGAGCGCCGGCTGCTTCCGGTTCTTTTACGCCCTGGTCATTGGCTTCCATGGTCGATAGTTTCCAGGCCCGATGATTAAAATCAGGAACCTGCCAGGGAGCGGTCTTTCCGCCCATCCTTTGCAGGGCTTCGAACCAACGATCTGCTACCGAATAGAACTGTTCTTCAAAATAAGTAAAATCGGATGACGGGTACAACGTTGTCAACTGGAAATAAAAAACATTGGGCATGGTATCGTACCACCAGTCATTCCCACTCTGGCCCTGAAAATTATTCAAGTAAACATTTTCCTGCGGCAGTGTATTGAAGAAATCTTGACACAAAGCCAGCCAGTTGTGGCCGAATTGATTGCGTTTATCCACGCCCACCAGGGTGGCGCCCACAACCGCAGCTATTTGATTAATGGCCTCGCCTGCCCAGGGGCTGGCGCTGCCCACATAACTGGGCATGACAAAATTTCCCAGTTGAGGGTAATTAAGGCCATTGGCCCTCACTTCAATCAGCGGAAGATATTGGCCTTCTAAATCCGGATTAAACACAAGGGAATCGTACTTAACAGCCACCTGACGCCAGTTCCGCATGTGGTAGGGCTGAGGGAGATTGGGCATGAGCTCAACGCGACTCACAGTAATCTGGATGGACCGGGTAAATAGTAAAGCAGGCCAGCAGAGTAAAAGCATTAAAACAGATGTTATGTTCCGATTCAACATGGATGCTCCAGCCAATCCTCTGTAAAAAGGTTAAAACATTGATCCCTTGGTCTAACTCTATCCCAACCGACATTTACGTCAAAAATTTTCCGACCTGAAGTCTATTAAAAATTCATGCGTTTTAGCGTAGCAAAATCTACCCGGCACGCGCCCGCGCATCTGCGCCATGCCAGGCATGTTGAACGCCGTTAAGGCCCCATCTCATTAAAAAGTTAACAAGATGGTAAAACGATGCGTGTTCTGTAATCGTCCGAAATCGGCAAAGGCATAATCGAATCCGCCTTTGATGTTACCCATCAACGGAAGATGGATGCCGCCTCCCACTGTAACCCCTTCTTCGGAATCTTTTAAAAACAGGTTCCGATAACCGGCGCGCAAAAAATACTTACCCAGCAACCGGTACTCCATTCCCAGGTTCAGGCTTTCGGTGTTGTCAATGGGGTGCAGGGCATCGACTTCCAGGGTGATTTGATGCTGTTCGGAAGTCAAAGCATCGTAGGCCAGGCCCAGCTGAAAATTCAGAGGCAAAGGCCAGGCGTCGGTTTTTAGCTCGGCAAAAATACGATCGTTATTCCCCAGCTGGTAAGGGTCCACATCGTGATAGACCAACAGATCGTTGCCATCCATGCGCATATCGGTTCCAAAGTTGGTCAGCGCCGCGCCGATGCGCAATCCTCTCCAGGGCGTTTCGTACAGAGTGCCAATATCCAGAGCAAAACCGTTGGCATGTTCTTTCCAGATGGTTTGCGAAATGTACTTTACATTGCAACCCAGAGCAAATCGATTGGTTATTTTGAGCCCATAAGCCAGGCCGAGCGCCAGATCGCGCGCGTCGAAATATTCGCCCGTGCCCTCGGGATGGTCAATGGTGCGTACTTTCATCTCGCCCATGTTTAGAGCGGTTAAATTTAAGCCGAACGTTCCGTACTGACCGAGGGGGAAGACCATTCCGGCGTAATCAAAGGTGATGTCCACCAGCCAGTCGGTGTGCACAAAAATCGCCTGCATGCTCGGCAAGTGGGCAATGCCGGCCGGATTCCAGTACATGGCACTCACGTCATTGGCCGTGGCCACAAAAGCGCCGCCCATGCCGATAGCCCGGGCTCCTACGCCTATTTCTAAAAACGGAGCAGCTGTTGTGCCTACATTACTCACATCTTTAGAATATTGCCCGTAAAGCAATGTGCTGGTTAGCAAAAGAGCCAGTACAATTGTTATTCGTTTCATGGCACTCACCCTGTTTTTTCAGATTTTAAATTTATCTTCGATTGCTTGAATGGTTAAATGAAAAGAGCCGTGCAAATTTTTGGACAGCAACGATTCAACCATTCAACTTTTATTTAATGACCGCAAACTTTCCGGTCTTTTCTCCAATGCCCGGCGCCTCTACATGATAGATGTAAACACCGTAGGCTATTTCCTGGCCGTCTTTGGAAAGCAGATTCCAGGCCTCCTGACCGGTTTCGCTATTTCCGCGATGTTCAATGGTATCCACCAGATAACCGCGTACCGTGTAAATGCGAATGGTGCATTGCGCAGGAAGATTAATGAAATAAATGCGTCGTTCTCCGCGCCCCGTTCTGAAGGCTGTTTTGGGCTCCCAGGCTGCGGCGGCCAGATAGGGATTGGGCACCACGGCAATCTTTTCCAGATCGGATTTAGCCTTTTGCGGATCGTAGCCTTTGCCTTTTACTTTAAAGACAATCCGATCACCAGTGCGGAACGGTTTTTTAGTGGCCAACAAAAAGCGATCGCCAGGCTGAGGCGGAACATTTTCATCCGCTCCTCCATCGGCTTCAAAATAGAAGCGCCAGGTTGTACGCATCTTGTACGGATTGTCCGGACTGGGATCATCGACCCAGATCATGGCGCTCTCGATGGAATCGGCATTTTGCCATTCGTAATAGGGGCTGAGCGTGGAATCCTTTTCGTAATATTCCAGAAATTGAAAATGGGCGTTAATACCTTCTGTTACATTGGTGATGCGGAATTTACAGGGCTGATAGGGCGGGTAGCCGAGGCGGTTTTCGGCCGTATCAATGATGGCGTCTGAAAAGAGTATTTCGTAGTCGGCCGGATAATTCATGTTCAGATTGTTGCCCGAAAAACGCTTGTCCAGATTAACGCGCCAGCGATAGGTGGTGTGACCTTCAATCCAGCCTGAACGTTCCTGGTCGAGTTCCACCTGATCGTTGGCAATATTGAGCACAATGCCGTCAATCAAAGGCGAACGGGAAGTTTCATCAATCCAGATGGTATCCGTTAATTGAATGCGCTGACCATTGGTGATATCGTAAACTACATAAAAGGGATTGCCATGATCGTGCAGATAGGTCGTATCGCCAAATTCCACGGCATACTCATGGCCGTCTTTAACGGAATCCGGAATCACAAACTCGATCTCAAAAGGTCCTGTGCCGATGGTTTCGCGCTGAATATCACCATCCACCGAAGCCTCAATCGTTCCGGCAGGCGGCACTCCCGGGGTCACCACAGCGGTGTTAATATCCAGTGTCACATTGCCTGCAACATCCACATCAATTTTGCTGGTGCATTCCGACGGCGGAATGCCGGCCAGTTCTCCGGTGGCGCTGGTATCGACCAATCCATGATCGTAACTGACAATAGCGTAGTAATAGGTTTGCCCGTTCTTTACGTCGGTGTCAATGTAGTAATGACGCAATCCGCTGTCGTTTCCCAGATCGAAATGCGCGCCCTGCACATCGATGGGATGCAAGCCCTGAATGCCGTTTTTCAAATCAAACTGGGCAATGGGCTTGCCGAACGTAGGGCGCCCGTAAGCATCGGTGATCAACCGCGATTCCAGGAATTGCGGTTCTGTACTCCGATAGATGCGGTAGCCTTCAAAGTCATATTCCTGTAAAAAGGGATCCCAGGATTGTTCGGCGCGCGTATCCCAGATGAGGGTCACTTTGTGGTCACCGGGCACGGCAGCCAAAATTTTTGGTTTTTCCGGCGGTTTGGCAAAACGGTAATCTGCATTGTAAATTTGCTGGATGGTATTTTTGGTCAGCACCAGGTCCTGGGCGTTTTCGCCAAAGAGCAAGGCCATGGAATAATTTTGCGTGTCGCCTGCTTTCAATGGAAACGGCCCGGATGAAAAGAACATACCCAGATTGGCCGTAACTTCCTGACTGTGTGGCGGCGGTGCGGATTTAAAGACCTCCCAATCCTGTTTCTCATTCCACAATTCATAGGTATGGACCGGAAAAATCCGGAAACCGGTTAAACCAATCTGATCGGCTTCGTCTTTGTCCAGGTAATCAAAATCCGGTTCGCCGGGGGTGGGCAGGCCGTCGCCTTCGCCCTCGTCCGGGCCGGGATAACCAAAATTGTAAGGTCCAAGGCCGTCTTTACCTACATCGTCGTTTAAAGGCTCTTTCGGATCCCAAACGCCGTTGCCGTTGACATCTGTAAAGCCATCCCAGTCTGCATCTTCGTCGTTAGACCAGTGCGGTCTGGGCGGGCGTTTAAAGTATTTTTCAAACTGCTCAGGGTCGTCAATGCCATAGGGATAGGTATCCAGCCACTCTCCCGGTCCTTTGGACAAACGGTCTTCATCAATCAGGCCGTCTTCATCGTTATCTTTGTCATCATCGTAAATGCCCGGACTTTCCAGAAAGGCAAAACCGGCAACGCCCACCGGGTACTAGTTGTTGGGCGTGCCAAATCCGTCGCCATCCCAGGCCCAGGCAATATCCAGCAAGGTATTGTAATCGCCGGTGTCATCCGAGGAGTCATCGGTTCCGCCAATGCCCCAATCGATGTAAAAACAGTAATAGGTGCTGTCGTAGGTTGTCTTGCCTTCGTTGGTAATAAAATAGACGGCAAAGATCACATCTTCAGCCAGCACCTGCGACCACTGAAAATAGCGGGCAGCCACTTCCAGGCCTAGCCCGCGCCGCGTTTTGTCCCCCGGGTCAGGATAGAAATTCCATTCTTCATCAGGATCATCGTCAAATACAAAATAGGTTTCCAGATCGGCATTAAAAACGCCCTTGCCAAAAAAACCATTCCAGTAAACGATGTCATCCACCAGGCCATTGCCATCATCGTCAAAATCATTGGGAATTTCGTTGGGATTTACCCATCCGCCTTCATCGGCTTTATCCGGCCAGAAGCTGGGCCAGGATTGCGGATTGTTGCTCATGGCCGGGGTGGTTCCCTTGGGATTAAAATAGCCGGGCAGCGGACCCCAGCCCCACAATTGGTTTTGCGGCCCCCGATCCACAAATTCACGGTACTGGGTTTCCAGAGGATAAATGACATTGCCCTGTTCATCAATGGTGCGCGCCTGAACAACCAGCGCCACACCATCCACATATTGATGTCCGGTCCCCTTGGGCCATTCGCCGGATGGAGAATCGGGCCAGTGGGCAATTTCGCCCCAGTTGATAAAAATGGTACGCACCAAATTTCCATCCATAATGCCCGTACGACGCAAGCGCGTATCGCCCACATTGGGATCTGGTTTACGTTGCGCCATTAAAGCCGTGTTCAAAATGAATAGTACAATCAACATCAAACTTGTTCTAAACATAGCGGCATCTGCCCCTCATTTTACTTTAATTGAAGCAAAGATGACTGTATTTAATAACTAATCTGCACACCTAACTGGACGCGCCGCGGCGCTGAATAGAAATCAGGATGAATGTAGTAGTCTTCCAGTGTATTTAAACCACGCGGCCGCAATCCGCCAACGTAGAGCGGCTCGGTAGAATAGGTGGCGCGGCCCGTATCCTGAAAAACCTGTAATTCATTCAAGCGATCCAGCAAATTGTAAACTTTTACAAAAAAAGCATACTTGAACTTCCCGACGCTAAATTGCTTATTGAGATAGACGTCCACATTAAATTCATCGGGTTTGCGGCCGCCGTTTTCTACCAGCGGCTGAACAATGCGCGAAGCCTGTGTGTAGGGCATGCCTGTACCATAGCGGGCAATGACGCTGGCCATTACCACCGCAGGTGTTCCCAGTTGTAAGGCAGCATTAATCTGATGCCGGCGATCCCAATCCAGCGGCACCAATTGTTTAACCGTCTCTTTGTTCGCCTGAGCATCTAAAAAGGCGTTATTCGGATCGGAGGCATTTCCTTTGGCCACCTGAAAGGTGTAGTCGATGTTCAGCGCAAAACCGGAAGAATAGCGTTTTTCCATGTCCAGTGTAAACCCCCGTACAAACCCGTAATCGCGATTGATGTAGCGTCCGTAACGAATGCCTTCCAGAGTTTGAAAGACCTGTGTACCCAGCAAATTACGGATATCTTTAAAATAAACGGTCATCGATAAACCGTAAAGCTCTCCTAATTGTTGCTGGAATCCGATCTCATAAATGGTGGTTTTTTGCGGCTTTAAATTGGCATTACCAATGGTGTTTTTTAAGGATTGCGGCGGCGGCGCCACTGAAGATTGCAACGGATCAATATCAAATTCCGGATTGGTGTACAGATAAAAATAGTTGGGCGTCTGGAAAAAATGTCCGTACGAAACGTGAATGGCCCCTTTGGCCGAGATGGGATAGGCTAATCCCAGACGCGGGCTGAACTGCATGCTTCTTTGGGCTTTTTCCCTGGGCGACTTCCCAGGATCCAAAAAATCCGTGGGCACTTCCCCATCCGGATCGAAATAATCAAAGCGCAGACCGGCATTGATGATCAGATCCTCGTATTCCATTTTATCCTGAATGTAACTGGAAAATTCGAGCGGATAGTGTACGTACTTATTGTTCTGAAAGCTGGTCAGCGGAGCAATCCGATTTTCCTGATCCGGTAAGACTTCAAATTCATGCAACCATAAACGGTGGCGCTTGGCTTCTACCCCAAATTTGATTTGATGATGGTAATTGACCTGGCTGGTTAAATCGCTTTTAAAAAGGTGCGTTAAAGTGGAACGATCAAAATGCCACATCTGCTGTCCGCCGCTGACAAAAGCATTGGCGCCTGTGTCCTGCAAGCGCTCCTTGACCACATAGCGCGGATCGTAAGGATCTTTGTAAACATGTTGTTTGTAATTGGTGTAAAAATAGGAAAAATAAACATCCATAAAAGTGCGGTTGCTAAACACATGATTCCAGGTGAGTGATGTATTCACCGCCCATTGCTGGTAACGGTAATCCCCATCCGGATTGAGGCGGAAACGATGGTCGTACTGACGCCAGAGACGGCGCTGATACATGGTTTCCAGATTGAGTTTATCTACATTGGTGAGCTGGTAAGTCAGCTTCAGGTTTCCGCTGTAGCGTTCAGCACGATTCATGGACACGGCCTGGGCCTCGTCAATCAGCTTCCTGGCTAATTCTTCAGAAAACGGATAGAGTTTACCATGGCTCATAAACTGGCGCTCTTCGGGTACATCTTTTAACAAAAAATCCGTTGTGTGATCGGTGGGTAAAAAGACCTTGCGACCGTAAATGTAGCCTGGGTCTTTGTTCCACCGGCCACTGGCAAAGAAACGCAATTTATTGGAAGTAAACGGAAATGGTCCTCCGGCTGTGAACTGGACGTCGTAAAGCGGATTGAAATCTTTCTGCCAGAAAATGTCATCATGACCGGTCAGGTAGCCCCCGGAATAGACGGAAAGATTAAACTCCGGCTTACTGCCCCCTTCTTTGGTCACTACATTAACTACGCCGGACATAGCCTGACCATATTCGGCATTAAAGGTACCGCTAATGACATTCAATTCCTGAATGGAATTATTTTCGACTTCCAGAGCATAGGTGCCTGAATAGACGTCGTTCATCGGAATGCCGTTGATCATGTACATGACTTCGCCGACGCGACCGCCCCGAAAGTGTCCGTTTACCACTCCAGCCTGCAGATTGATCACCTCGTTTAAATCTTCGACAGGCAGAGCTTCGATGGTCTCTTTGCCAATGGACGATTCCGTAGAAGTTAAATCTTTACGAAACAGGGGCCGTTCGGCTTCGACTACAATTGCTTCTTCCAGCTCAAGCGTGGCCGGTTCCAGTTTTACATCGACGCGCCGTGTCTTATCGATATTTACTTGAACACCGGTAACGCGTACTTCCCGATAGCTGACATAAGAAGCCACCAATGTGTAAGTTCCCGGCGGAATACCGATAATCATGTAATTGCCGTCCATATCCGTGGCCGCACCAAAGGTGGTATTTTCCAGAAAGACATTTACGCCGGGCAGCCCCTCGCCCGTTGAGGCGTCGGTCACCCGACCTACAATTTTCCCCGTTGTTCCAGCCTGAATGAACTGTACCGCGCTCAACAGGCACAACATGATTGAAACAAATTTCAGGAGGGAACGCATTTAAACCTCCATGAAATGGATGACTTGCGATGTTCATTTTTCAGAAAGTCGATTCCGCTTTCTGTTTTTCTTTTTTCTGAACCTTTGTAGAATGGCTCAGGACTTTTCACACTCGAGTCGTTACAATTTGAAGGAACCTTTTACCAGATGACTACGCAGAGTCTTTCACCCAGCGTGCTACTTCACTGTTTAAACTCTGCAAAACATGGGCAATATCGGTTCCTGGTTAATAAAAAAACCGGAGCAGAGCATTCCATCAAGCCCCGCTCCGGTTCCATTGTTATTTCATAAAGGTCATCTTTTTGGTAATCACTGCATTTTCAGCATTAAGCTGATAAAAATAAACACCCGATGTCACTCTTTGACCAGCATCATTGGTTCCATCCCACATGGCTGTGTAGGTGCCTGGCATCAGGTTTTGATTAACCAGGGTGCGCACTTTGCGTCCCAACACATCGTAAATGGCAATGGTTACCTTACCGGCTTTAGGTACAGTGTACTCAATTACCGTAGTCGGGTTGAACGGATTGGGATAGTTGTTGGATAAACTGTAATCCGTGGCAATCACCGGTAGGGTATGTGAAGGGTCTTCGATATCCACAGTCAACGGTATCACTTCCTGGATGGAGAAATCATCCCAGTAGGTCACACCTGTGGCAAAAGGATTGTATCGTGCACGCATACTAACACCGGCTGCCTCTTCCGGAGCCTGAGACAGAACGGAATACAGAGTCCAGTCAAGATTTTCTTTCCCGGTGCGTTGATCCACATAGAAGAACTGATCCCCGCCAACCAGATTCCAGTCGGTCTCGATAGGCGCTTTGTGGTAGAAGAAATTAATGGCAATTCGATCGATCTCGCGCTCAGGCATCACATTCGTCGGATACCAGACGGTATCGGTATTGATGCCTTCATTTTTAACCCAGGCGCTGATCATGTACCACTTGCCGGCCTCGGCTGGCTGTGGTTGCGAATAGAAGACCATTTCATCGTCTTCATTGTCATTTTCTTCTAATTTAACCGAATAATTGCCGCTGTGCGCGACACCTTCCACCACATTGGCATAACCGATCTTATCGCTGGAAGTCCAGTTCATCCAGCCCATCGGCGTTTCGGCATCGCCATTAAAAACGCCCATGGCCCAACCTTCGGCCAGACCGCACATGATGTTGTCGAACCAGACGGTGCCCGTAGCGTCCTTGCCCATCAATAGCTCAATGTAAATCTCTTCC
>NZ_JBSMDE010000100.1:0-25723 GCF_056497305.1 Caldithrix sp.
AGCAAACAGAGCAAAGGCTAAACTACTGAATGCCAGCTGCATGCCACCGGAGAGAATATGCCCACTGGTGCAACCACCGGCCATGCGCGCTCCCCAGATGAGCAAAAAACCACCCACAAAAGCCCAAACTCCCCTGTTCCAGGCAACACTTCCCCTGTAATGCTTCCAGTTACTGTGAATCAGAGTAAATTTGAATTCTTTTTTGATCAATGAAATAATCAGTCCGGCCAGAAAAGCTCCGGCTAAAAAGATGAGCTCCCAGCTCCCGGGCTTTTCAATCTTTAAAAAATATTCGTGATTACGCAGCCCCATAAGATAATCGGCCCAGTAAGGATAGGTTGTGGAAGCGCCGATTGGTCGATTGGAAACCAGATTTAAGAAGACAATGGGATTGAGAATAGCCAGACCAATACCAGAATAGACCCATTTTAAGTCCGCACTCTGTTCCTTGCGCTGTAACCAGAATGCCAGCCAGATGAAGAGCGCTCCTACCAGAAAGAGCAAAACATAAAAAGGCCAGCCGCTGCCAACCAGGGTATGCAAAGAAAGTTTTCCCCAATTAGGTCCTAAAACGTTTTGTACAGCAGGAAACGCAACCGTAAACAATCCCCCGGCCAATAATCCCCCAATAATTCCAATCAGGGCATCCAATGAACCTTCTCCCAGAGAAATGGCCAGGGTACCAGGACAATAGCCCAAAATCGCCATTCCTATTCCAAACAACAGTCCGCCTAACACAATTCCACCTACCAGGAATGGTTTTACATGATAAGAGGCCAGTCCCAGAGCTATTTCAATATTCAAAAAAATGGCGCCCAGTCCAATGGCCAGGGCAATGGTTTTTGCCACCGTAAGGTCCTTTAAGATCGCCAGCCCACTAATCACGTCGTAGCGATTCAGATGCGCGTATTGCAAAATCGCGCCAAAGACAAAGCCCAATATTATAATCTTCAACATCGTGTGATTACCTCCTTATTAATTAAATTATCATAGATTTCTGCCATATAAAACTGTAGCTGTCATTCTGAGGAGTCCTGATAATCGGGACGACTAAGAATCTACTGTTTTTATTTAACTTATAAGATTCTTCGCTTCGCTCAGGATGACAATTAATGCAATTTTGCAGAAGTCATTTTAAATTCCAGATTAGAGGCAAAACAAATTTAACCAGTAATGTAATCAGTACAGCGCCAATGACATTTAAAACAACGCCGATACGGGCCATCTGTGGGATGGTTAAATATTTACTGCCAAAAACAATGGCATTGGGCGGCGTAGCCACCGGCAACATAAAGGCATAGCTGGCTGCAACGCCCGCCGGAATGATGAGTAAAAAGGGATGAACGTGCATGGCCAGGGCAACGCTGCCCATCACGGGAACAATAATGGCTGCCGTAGCGGTATTGGATGTCACTTCGGTTAGTAACATGCTTAGAATGATCACCAGAAAAATGATGATTATCAGATTCATGCCCTGTAACACAGAGAGCTGAAGGCCAATCCAGCGGGCCAGGCCGCTTTCGCTAAAGGCCTTGGCCAGGGCCAGGCCACCACCAAACAGGAAGATGACATCCCAGGGCAGCCGCACAGCCGATTGCCAGTCCAATACGAATATGCCCTTCTGCCAATCCACCGGGATTAAAAACAGGGCAATGGCCCCGGCCATGGCGATGGTCGCATCGTGAATGGTAGCCGGACCAATATGTACAAATCCGCGACTAATCCAGAGCAGGGCGACCATGCCAAATACGATCAAAACCGCGCGCTCGGCTTTTTGCATTTTGCCAATTTTTTCCAGTTCCGATTCCAAAAGTTCTTTTCCGCCCGGCAGACGGCTAATTTCGGGAACCGAAGCAAAGCGCGTCAGATAAATCCAGGCGATCAAAAGCATTAATATGGCCAGAGGCACGCCAAACAACATCCACTGAGCAAAGCGGATATGAACGTGGTAAGTCTGCTCCACAAACCCCACCAAAATTGTATTGGGCGGAGTACCAATAATGGTTGCCACGCCGCCAATCGAAGCAGCATAGGCAATGCCCAGCATGAGCGCCGTACCAAATTTAAAATGAGGCGGTTCGGTGTTAATATCATATTCGCTACTTGCATTGATGAATTGCACCGTCTCTTTTAAGACAGCCAGACCGATGGGCACCATCATCATCGTTGTGGCCGTATTACTGATCCACATGGACAAAAAGGCGGTAGCCACCATGAAGCCCAGAATAATCCGATTGCTGCTGAAACCGACCAGTTTAATGGTGTTTAAAGCCACTCTGCGGTGTAAATTCCATTTTTCCATGGCAATGGCAATTAAAAATCCCCCCATGAACAGAAAGATCAAATGGTGCGCATAGGGAGCGCTGGCCTCTTTGGCGCTTAGAACGCCTAAGGCGGGAAAAAGGGCCAGCGGCAATAAAGCGGTCGCCGGAATGGGGATGGCTTCGGTTATCCACCAGATGGTCATCAAAGCTGCCACGGAGGCGACTTTTACAGCGGGTAGTTGTAATGTGGAATACCCCGGTAAAAAGATCAGGATAGCTACAAACAGAACAGGGCCAAAGAAGAATCCAAATTGCTTACGTCTCTCCATCATGGCAGACTCCTAAAGGCAGTTTTTCCATGCTCACCCTATTTAACAAAAAAATAAATTCGTTTCAAATCTTATCTGCATTGGGCTTACTCTTCTGTCCTTTAGTACGGCCACAGGAAAACTCATTCAAGGATTTAACTTTTCACAAGACAGCAAAAATTTTTGCATACTCAGGCGAAAAGCATTCTGATGGAAAAATTTTCAAAATAAGCAATTTTACCAAATAGAATTGTACTTTCGCAACCATAGGTAATTACAATAAAAACTCATTTTAATGCCAGGCACACCGGCCTGTTTAAATTTGACCGGAGATAAGGTCTTTGGTTTAAATTCTTTCTGGGAAAACAGTCCTCTCCTATTTTGTCCTTTCTCCACCTGATTCCAAGGCAGCAAAGCCGCAACCAAAACTAACCGCAAAGAGCGTAAAGAAGTCGCAAAGAACTCCAAGCATTTTTCAAATTAAAAATTAATTGCCCTCCCCCCATCGATCTCCCTCTCCCAGAATACAAATCTGGGAGAGGGGAAGACTTGTGTGTGAAATTTTAACATGTATTGGGGATTTCTTACACGTGCCCCATTCACGACCGATGGTCGGCCCGATGCTTATTCAACCAATCTACAATTCAACAATTCAACGGTTTTGTTTCTTCACACTGCATAAAAATTTTCACACGCTAATGCATTACATCTTTTGAAAGAAGTATTCCAAAAACCGGCAAATGTGCTGCAAATAATCAGAAATTTTCGGAATAAAAATTTGGATTTGACGTTTAATTCTTGTAGTTTAAATAACAATAGTTTTTAAGTAATTTTTAGGAGTTTTTAAATGCAGATTTCAGACAATAAGGTTGTGTCTATCCATTACACCCTCAAAAACGACGCGGGTGAAGTTCTGGATAGCTCAATCGGTCAGCAACCACTTATCTACCTGCATGGCAGGAAAAACATTATCGTTGGTTTAGAAAATGCACTCACAGGTAAAAATGTTGGCGACAAATTTAATGTGGATGTTCCTCCGCAGGATGCCTATGGCGAACGCAATGAAAACCTCTTTCAGGAGTTGCCCAGAGAGGTTTTTCAGGGCGTGGACAACATTGAACCAGGCATGCAATTTTACAGCGAAACATCCGAAGGCGTTCAGATGATTACCGTAACCAAAGTGGAAGGCGATACCATCACGGTGGATGCCAACCATCCTTTAGCAGGTGAAACCCTGCACTTTGAGGTAGAAGTGGTCGATGTTCGTGATGCTACGGAAGAAGAATTGCAACATGGTCATGTGCACGATGGAAGCCACCATCACTAAGCCAGAACAACATTGAATCTGAGAATATCCTGGTAAAAAATCCGGTTTTAAACCGGATTTTTTTTTGTCCTGCAGGTAAAAAAAGGCGCCGACCTGCAAAGGGACAGATCAGCGCCCTGATTCAATGTCTATTAGCGGTTTGGAAAGAACGATTTTCCTGGCAGAACCAGATCAATCACCTGCTCTTTCATCTTTTGCAGATCGTAGGCATTCCGTTGTTTGTAAATATTAAACGTAGAATCGACTGCCGGCGTATTGGCAAATTTGGTTCCCAGATAATAATCTTTGTTGTTAAATCGTTCTAACCATATCTGCCACTGCTCATTAGAAAGCAAGCCCCGATTGTAAGCGGCTTCAACATTTTTGTAGATGCGATCCCAGTAGTCAGCAAAATTGTTGTAAACAAAGGGCGTGGTATTGGTCTTGGTCGGAATGCCCCAGGCATTACCCGGAACATCGTACAGGGCGTAGGTGATGAATTTGGTTGGGCTTTTGGAAGCCACGATCTTTTTGGCCTCTGCATCACCGTGTTCAGCAGCCCATTTGATCAATTCCGTCAGGTCTTCCTGCACTTCCCAGATGCCGTGCCATTGCGTAAAATCGGCGCCCATCATCTCAGCGCCCATGCGGAACCGCCGCCCTTCGTGATGCCAACCATAATACATCAGATGCTCGGGGTCTTCATCCCAACCGTTTAAAACCGGATTAGAATAAAATTTACCATTGACTTCCAGACGACTGATCTTTCCATTTTTGGTAAGCTTTTTGGTCCAGTAAACAAATTGACGGCGAATCTCATTGTATTGCAGGTTAACCAGGTCGGCTGTTAACAGGTACATCTTGTAAAAATCGGGGGCATGACAACTGGCGCAAATGGCTTCCATGCGTTCCCGTTTTTTCTGCCAGCTGCCCAATTTATCTTCATTCCATACCGTTCTAAAGCTCCAGGTCATTTGCGATTCCCAGGCCAGGCGCGCGCTCACATTGTGTGTCATGGGCTGTGTTTCGTTGGCTTCCATATGACAGGTCGTACAAACCGGCGCTTCCAGAGGGATGGGTTCCCCCTGTTTTGACGTGTAATTCATATCCCAGTGTGCCGATTTAGCCTTAAAAATATTACCGTGTTTAGATTCCAGATAGATTTCGAGCTGTGGATGATCGGGTCCAATATGGCACTCGCCGCAGGTTTCCGGCTGCCGGGCCACCGCTTTACTAAAGGAATGCTTGGCATGGCAAACATCACACTCCCCTACGCTTCCATCGGGCCAGAGATTGCCGATATTATGACATTGTTCACAACCATGCCGCGTAGCGATGGGGAATTCAAACACGGCGCGGTCTGCATTCTTTAAAAGCCAGAACTGATGCGCGTGTTTGCTATCTGCAAATTCATTGACCTGTTGTTCATGGCACTTGGCGCAATCTTTTGGCGTAGGATGACGGCCAATCAAAATATCGCTGCCTGTACAGGTAAAGGCATCAAAATCGTCTTTCGATGCTTCATGGCACTCATAACAGCCCGTACCAGACACCGCATGTTTACTCTCCTTCCAGGCTTCAATTTGATTTACCGCAATCCCCTTCTTTTCGTGGCAGGTAATACACTTTGCCGACATGGCGTCCACTTCAATTTCCGGTTTGTATGACCGACTCTTCTTCATCTCCATGCCAGCAACGATTAACAGAGCAACAATTAACAACACGCTAAAAATACCGATGAGCCATTGTTGGGCTTTAACAGAATCCATATATCCTCCTTCGATTTATTTAAATTACAATTGTTTCCCAGATTGTTAATAACAGAGTAATGACCAGGGTCAGAACTCCGGCGGTTTTGCTGAAAATGGTGCGTTTGCTCTTGTCCTTAGAAATCATCGGTTCAATGAAGGGCCAGAAGGTAAAAACCAGCACAAAAGCAGCTGTGGCGTAAATGCCAACATGTAAAGGCACCATTTTTAAGAACCGATAGGTGGGGAAAAAGTACCATTCCGGTTTAATGTGTTGCGGCGTAATAGCCGGATTGGCCGGCTCACCAATTCCCGGCGGCAAAATGACGGTTAGGGTGCTTAACAGGGTCAGCAAAAACAAGGTGGCGATGATTATTTTGTAAAAATGGTGTGGATAAAAGGAGTAATACTTTTTCTCAAATCCTTCGGGGATGGAAACGCCATGCAAGCGTAGAATAACGATGTGCAGGAAGATGAAAAAGAAGATGATCCCAGGTAAAATCATGACATGTAACGTGTAAAAGCGCGTTAATGTATTGGCATTCACCACATCGCCGCCACGCAGGAAAAAGAGCATCACATGGCCAATGAGCGGCACTTCTTTGATCATGTTGGTTCCAACCGTGGTAGCCCAATAAGAAAGTTGATTATAGGTCAGGGAGTATCCGGTAAAAGAGATGGTCATGGTTAAAAAGAATAAAATCACTCCCAAAATCCAGTTCAATTCGCGCGGTTTACGGTAGGCATGGGTGAAAAAGACGCGCGTGATGTGTAACAACAAGGAAATAATCATTAAATTAGCGCCCCATCGATGCAACCCTCTGACCCAAAACCCCAGACGCACGTCTTCGGTAATGTGTCGGATACTTTCGTAGGCCATTTCCGGAGAAGGCATGAAGTAAAAGGTAAGAAACAATCCGGTCAGCACCTGAAAGCCAAACAAAATCAGCGGCGTCGCTCCCATGGCAAACAGCCATTTTTTCATGTGCGTGGGGATGGGTTCTTTAATAAATATCTTTTCGTTGAATTCAACGAATTTGTCGTAATCGATAGGGAAGCGTTCCAAAATCCATTGTTTAAATTTCATACCCATGGACTCCTTACTTTGTCTTCCACATAAACATAAATCTTGTGATTTTCGATGACCACCTGATATTCATCCAGCGGGCGCGGAGGTGGGCCGCCGATCACATTGCCCATTTTGTCGAATTTTCCTTTATGACAGGGACAAAAAAAGCGCTGTTTGTCCTGTTCCCACTTGACAATACATCCCAGATGCGTACAGATACCGGACATTACTTTAAAGTGGCCATCATAGGGGACGACAAAGATGGGCGTTTTACCCAGCGAAATCTGTTTGGGACGGCCATCTTTAAATTCTTTTTCATGAGCGACCAGGTATTTGTGATAGGTTTTTGGTTTGCGCTTTGGGAAGATGTAGAGAAACAGATTACGCACAAACATCACAATGGCAGCTCCTAAAGCTGTGAATACACCGGTTCGGAAAAAGAATTCTCTGCGGCTCAGCTTTTTATCTTCTTCGGGCATTACCATTCCTCCTTTTTATTTAATTGTTTCTCTCTCTGGCTTTTATAATGAGGTGTAATTGTTGTCAACTCTTTTAAAACATCGATTTTTA
This sequence comes from Caldithrix sp., assembly GCF_056497305.1. Classification (NCBI taxonomy): domain Bacteria; kingdom Pseudomonadati; phylum Calditrichota; class Calditrichia; order Calditrichales; family Calditrichaceae; genus Caldithrix; species Caldithrix sp. The sequence goes on from NZ_JBSMDE010000100.1 coordinate 7,266, forward strand.
AAGCCTCTCCATAAAAGTAACACTCCTGCACACAGGCTCCACAGTTAAAACAGGAGGGATAGATCGTATTTGATTTTGGATTCAAATAGAGCGGACATTGTTTAACGCAGGGAGAATCGACCTCATCCTCTGAGCAAATGCAATCCAATTCGTTGTAAACAATTTTTATTCCCTTTTTGTAATGAAAACGCTGCAATAAGGCGCCAACCGGGCAGAGCTCGCGGCACCATATTCGTTTAAACAGCAAGACATCCAGTAACAGTACAAACACAATGATAAGCGACTCCCAGCCGACGACTTTCAAAAATATCAGATCGCCTAAAAACACGCCGATTTGACCGGGCATGGAAACAAAATACAACACAGGAAAGCCGGCTATTAAAGTAAGTACCAGCCAGCCCGTTAAAATAGCCCAATATCGTTTAGGATGGGCTGTAAAAGCCAGGGCTTTTTGGGGGACAATCTTTTGCAACCATTCGGCCAGTAAATTGTAAGGGCATAAAAAACTGCAGAAAAATTTACCCGCCCAAAAGGCGATGAACAACGGTATTAAAATGCCTATCAATAAACTGATGGGGAATTTAAAGGTGAGTAAAACATGTTGCAGGGCAAATAAAGGGTCCACAAAATCAATGTTCCAGATACGCAAACTGTAGTAATTGCCAATTAAAAAAGTAAATTGAAAAAGATTTAGCAGCGGTACCAATATCAGAAACAACAGAGAGAGTATTTGAATGACGCGCCGTTTTCTAACAAAAAAAGAGATGCTGGTTGTCTTTTTGCTGGCCATTCTCAATCCTCTCTAAGCACCACAATCGATGGTTCTTCATTAGGACAGACATTTTCACAAATGCCACAGCCCACGCACTTGTCCTCTACCACCACCGGGTAAATATCGTCTTTCAGGATGATGGCTTCGGTGTAGATGGGGCACCTTTCGTAACAGGCGCGACAAATAATGCCCATGTACGGCAGACAGGTATCCTGATTGATCTTAGCTACGCCCATGCGTACTTCTTCTTTTTTGACAATGGGCTGTAGGGCGTCTGTGGGACATTCCGCCGGGCATTTCATGCACAGGTAGCAGGGCACGCTTCTGGGAATGATTACCGGCGTGCCGGACTGTTTACCGAAACTCGATTTTACAACCTTAATACTCTGGTAGGGGCAAACTTCCACACAACGTCGGCAGCGGATACAGTGCGCTAAAAAGTGTTTTTCATCCAGTGCGCCAGGTGGGCGCAACGGAGGCCGATGGTTGGCTATTTTATTCAGAATATTCTCAAACATGTTCATCCGATGTTTGGTCAAACACTTCGTCTTCAAAATTGGCATAAGCCGGGAAAATGCCTAAAATGGCGGCATCACTCTTTTGCAGCTTTTCCAGAAATTTTTCCAGATCGGCCGGCGGAGTCGTTTCCACCACCGCTACAATGTACTGTTCCTGATGAATGCCATAAGTAGTAATTTCCGGAATCTGTTCCAGACGTTTGTACACGTTTTGCACCTCTTCCTTCTTAGCCAGGATGGCTACTCCTGCAATGGCCACTTGTTTATCCTTTCCTGTTTCTGGGTTTTACATGGATGGCTGATGGATCTACCGGACATGACGAAATACAGATACCACAGCCCGTGCACTGCTCTTCCTGCACCACCGGCCGCCCGAACGGAGTTATGTTCAACGCCTCATCGGCTATTGGGCAGGCATTTACACAGGTCCGGCAAAACAGACCATCATAGGTCAGACAACGGCGGGAGTCAATCCAGGCAACGCCATTCAGTTTATTGGCAAATGCTTTGTTTAAGGCGCCTGGCGCACAGTGTTGCACACAGGGCAACGTTTCACAAAGATAGCAAGGTTGTTGCTGTGGATCGATCACCGGCTTGCCAAAGAACGGTCTTTGTTCATCGCGGCAAACACGCAGGGCCAGGTGCGGACAATGGGCCACACATTCGTAACATTCGGTACAGCTCTGTAAAAACTCCGTTTCGTCTTGCACCCCGGGCGGAAGCAACTTAAAAGAAGCGTCACGATCGGTGGTACGAGAGGCTTCTTTAAATAGTGTAAAAAAGCTCTGGAAGAAAACTTTTCTGCTTACTTTGTCGGCCCCATTCATGCCAGTCACTCCATTAAAAAAAGACCTGCCTCGTTAGATCAAGAAAGGAGCTGAGGCAGGTCCGGTGTGTTATGCCTAAGCTTTTCTGATTCTTGCAGCACAGACCTTGTATTCCGGTTCCTTGGAACCAGGATCAAAGGCATCCACGGTTAGCACATTGGCCATCCACTCGGCCCAGTGCCAGGGGATGAACAGGGTACCCTTTTTCGGGCGCTTAATGACCCGCGCCTCGATTTTGAGCTGTCCGCGACGTGTTTCCACAATCACCTGGTCTTTATTTTTAATGCCTAGGGCTTTGGCATCTTCAGGATTAATTTCTACGTAGGCTTTGGGAACGGCTCTTCGCAACTCGGGTACCGTGCCGGTCATAGTCGATGTGTGCCAGTGTTCTAAAACACGACCCGTGCTCAGGGCAAAGGGATATTGTTCGTCTGTGGGTTCCTCCGGCCCTTTGTCGGGACGGGCCCAAACAACCGCGCGGCCTTCGGGTTTGCCATAGAAGTAAATCCAGCGTCCCTTTTTCTTTTCAGCCGGTAATTCATCAAAGATGGGGTCGCCTTTCACATAGCGCTTGTACGTTCCCGGATGATCTTCAGACGGCACTGGCCAGCGTAAACCGCGCACTTTTTTCAAGCGTCGATAGGTGGCCCCGCTCAGATCCAGGTCGCGGCCTTTGGTAAGACTGATGTATTCATTCCAGATGTCTTCTGCCGTTTTGTACTTTTCAAACTCTTTCTTGAATCCCATTCGCATGCCCAGGTCACGCAAAATAAACGCATCCCAGCGTGCCTGGCCCATTGGTTCCAGAATTTTGGGCATGTATTGGGAACGGCGTTCCGTACAACCATACACCCCTTCCTTTTCGGCCCAGAAGGCAGCCGGCAGGAGCACATCGGCATATTGGGTTGTTGCTGTTGGGAAGAAGGATTCGGCAACCACCACAAATTGTTCTTTGAGGCCTTTCCAGTATTTACTGGCATTGGGCAAGGACTGTGCCGGATTGGTACACATGATGTAAATCCCTTTAATTTCGCCTTTGTTCAGAGCCTCGAACATGGCAACGGTGTGTTTGCCGGGTTTGGGTTTGATATTTTCAACCGGTACACCCCAAACTTTAGCCACTTCTTCGCGGTGTTTCGGATTTTTAACCACACGATGGGCCGGCAACAGATGACACAAGCCGCCGCCTTCACGAACCCCGCCACAGGCATTGGGCTGACCGGTCAGCGAAAACGAATCACAGCCCGGTTTACCAATTTTCCCGGTCAACAGATGTAAGTTGGTAATCAGATTGTTGGCCCAGACGCCGCGTGTGCGCTGATTGATACCCATCGTCCACATACTCATGGCTGTTCTGGCCTGGCCAAACATACGGGCTGCCTTTACAATATCTTCGGCCGGTACGCCGCTTACCTTGGATGCGTATTCCGGTGTAAATTTTTCCAGGAACTGTTTGTACTGCTCGTAGGTCAAATCCTTTTTGTTATCCTTAAAAGCCACATTGTCTTTGATAAATTGTTCATCGGCATAGCCTTCTTTTATGATAATCCGCGCCATGGCGTGTAAAATAGCCAGATCCCATCCCGGCCGGGGATAAAGATGTAGGTCCGCAACCTGATCGGTTGGAGTTTTACGCGGATCAATAATCAAGATTTTTACATTCGGATTTTTGGCTTTGTGCCGGACAATGCGTTCAAAAAGAATGGGGTGCGCCTCGGCTGTGTTGGAACCGATGAGCATAAACATCTCGGCTTGTTCAATGTCATCGTAGGCGCCAGCGGGCTCATCCAGTCCTAATGAGGATAAGTAACCGCCCACGGCGCTGGCCATACACAAACGCGGATTTCCTTCCATGTTATTTGTACCAATGCAGCCTTTGAACAGCTTATTGGCCATGTAGGTCTCTTCGGTTTCGGCCTGCCCGGAACCATAGAAGGCCAGGGCATCGGGGCCATGCGCTTTACGAATTGCATTGAATTTTTCAGCCACAAAATTGAGCGCTTCATCCCAGCTCACCTTTTCGAATTTGCCATTGCGTTTGATCATGGGATGAGTGAGTCGTGTTTTAGCATAAATAATCTTGTGCAGGTAAAACCCTTTGACACAAAGGTGCCCTTTGTTGATCGTATTTTCTTTGTCCCCCCGGATGGCTGCCACTTTACCATTCTTCACACCGATCATTACACCGCAACCGACGCCACAAAAACGGCAGACGGATTTATGCCACTGCATGTCATTATCAGCGAACAGAGGTTTTGCGCCACCGGGTAAAAGGGCTGTACCAATACTGGCTGCAGCTGCGGCTGCAGCCGTTGTTTTGATGAATTCTCTACGGGTTACGCCCATTTTTCCCTCCAATATTCTAAATCATGGTTTATTTGTGAAATTTAAGATCGTGCGCCTTATGGCACTCAAAACAATTGGTATTGCCACCTTTTGAGGCATCAACCGGTTCACCGGTGTGGCAATTTAAGCAGTTGTCTGTGTTCGGCTTGGCGAAAAATTCTTCCTGTCCATCACCATGGCACAAATAGCATCCGAAATTCATCATGCCATGCTTGGTAGTTCTCCATTCGCTTACAATTTCCGGCGTCACTTCTTCATGGCATTCGGTACAGGAGATCGAAAAATCTACCTCAGGATGCTTTTGTTGGCCCTGGCGGCTTCCATCCTCCGCCTGAATTTGCCAGGCAAACAGGACAAAAACACCCAGAGCAAGCGTAAATAGTAATTTCCAAAATTTGCTTCTCATCATTCACTCCCCTTTTTGTTAACGGAAAAAGGGGCTGCAAAAGCCCCGTAAGTTTAAAATTTGTAAGTGATGGTGGATTTCAGTTCCCAGGCGCCGTCGCTAAACGAATCGGTACCATTGATCAGATAGCCGGCAGCCTTTCCTGGCATAAAATAACCGCCACGAAGAGTGAAGTCTAATTCATCATAAATCTTGTAACTGCATTTAAAATCCACTTCCTGGCCCAGGTCCGAAGCGGTTGAACTGTAATCCGGATTACCATTGGCATCCCATTTGGGAATCGGTTGAGTGGCCTTAATATAGCTGTAGGAACCGAATAGAGATAATTTTTTAATGGGTTTAAATGTGGCGTTCAGTTGAACGATGGTCGAGTTTTCCAATTCACGATAGCCGCGAATGTTGGGGGCACCCAGGCCCTGTGGCGTGATGCCTTCTTCATCCGGCATGATGGAATCTTCCCAGATTTCCGTAATGTAGAAAAATCCGGAAGTACGTAGCTTATTGACATTTCCCTTGCCGCTGGTTACGTCATTGTCGCCGGAACCCATGCCAAATACGCCGCCAATCGAGAGTTTGTCGGTTGTAGCATGCGTTAATTTGAGATAAAGATTGTAGCCGCTTAAATTGCCGTCATTCATGTCCAGCATCTGCTTGGCGCCGTGGTTTGTATTATTGATGTCGTCTTTACCCATTAAAAAGTCGGCTTCAAAATCGGCGCTGATTTTTCCCTTTTTAAAATTTCCGGAAAGCCCCACGGCCATCAATTGCGTAATCTGCGGTGAAAAACGGGTTTTGAAAAACTGTAAATGTTGAGGGATGTAAGCATTGGGACCGGTGGTATCTGCTGTACTCAAATCCTGATAATACATACCATAAACGTTAAATTTAACGCCTTTTTTCTCAGAGGCTAAATTGAGCATTAAAAGATCTGCATCGCGGCCGTCCGTATTCTTTCTTTCATCTGGAGCTAAGGTTTTTTCGTCGCTCAGACCATCTACGCCTTCGGACACTTTGGCCCAACTTAAGGAGAGTTTTTTACCCAGCACGTTTTTCAAATCCACCTGAACCCCGTCGTAATTATTGTCAACCATAATCTTATGGCCCAATCCATACCACATGCGCCCCACACGGAAGGTCAGTGGTTTTTCCGGCAAATCGAATTCGATGTAAGCCTGATCCACATGAAACAGAAAGTTGGTATCTTTAAAATCAAATAAGGCACTTCCCCCGGCCGTACCTGTTCTTAATTTGCTTTTCAAAGCGTTATCAACACCCCACCAGCCCTGAGCCATATCAAAACGCGTAATGGCCCGCAGGTGCTCGTTGACCGCTGCCTGAACTTTAAAACGTAACATCTGTACAACATAGTTGTCGTTGTACTTGGCCTTGCCAAATGTAAAATTGTGCTGCGATTGTCCCCAGGCTGTGTAAACCCCATTTACCTTAAAATCAGCCGAGAACAAAAGCCCTACCAGTAAAAAAACAATTAAAATGAATTGTGTGAAACGTTTCATAACACCTCCATCTGTAGATTAACATTAATGAACCAAAATTCACATTTCCTTAAACAAAATACATGCCAGAAACAGACAAAAGATATAACTTGTTGATTTTTCAGTAATAAAAAAATTAAGAACAGAAAAAAGCGATTAAAAAACTGACTGAATACTGTCACCTGACGATGTACGGTCAGTTTTTAAAAAGATTTGAAAAAAAGCAAAATTAAACTCAAATTAACAATTGGAGGTGTTATTCGATGAATCTGACGCGCAAAAGCATTTTAATCATTGGGGTTACCACAACCATTATTCTATCGGTTATTTTCGGCGTACTGACTATTCGTTACAACAAACAGATCGAAAACACCCTGTTGAATAATGCGCGCACCCTTTACAGAATGGTTGTTGCTGTCCGTAGCTGGGCCTCGGAATATGAGGGGGTGCTGGTCAGAAAAAGAGCCAATACCAAAATCAATCCCTTTCTGGCCCATCCTATTTTACTCACCCAAAAGGGCGATACCCTGGTTTTGAAAAATCCGGCTTTAATCACTCGCGAACTCAGTGAAAAAAGCAAACAATTTTTAGGGAATGCATACTTTCACATGGCCAGCAAGCATTATATTAATCCCGTTAACAAGCCGGACGCCTTTGAACTAAAGGCATTAACTTTTTTTGAAAGGGATTCAGCCAAAAAGGAATTCTACCAATTTGAAACCATAAACAATCAGCTCTATTTTCGTTACTTTGCGCCTCTTTACACCAAAAAATCGTGTCTCACCTGCCACGCCAGCCAGGGCTACCACGAAGGCGATTTGCGGGGTGGCGTGAGTATTGTTCTTTCAGCAGACTATTACCAGAAAGCGCGTTCAGAGAATTTGCAGTTTATGATCCTCTCTTCGCTCATAACCATTCTGATTCTTTCACTCATTTTGTATTGGGGCCTGCACAAGATTATTATTCATCCCATAGAAGAGCTCACGGCTGCAGCCGAACGGATGGAAACCCAGGATTATCAGTTTACACTTCCAGCCATTAACAAAGCCAGTTTAGAAATACAGAAATTATTCAATACTTTTGAACGCATGCGCCAGTCCATCCTGGCTTATTTAACCAGCTTACAAATGTCAGAGAAAAAATATCGGTCTCTCATTGAAAACTCCCTGGAAGCCATTGCCATTGTTGACCAGACCGGTTTCATCATTGAGACAAACTCCCGTTTTAAAAAATTATTCCAGGATCACCACAGGTTTCAGGGACTTAAAATAACGGATTTAATTGATCAGCAAAACATCCGTTCTCTTTCCGATACACTCAACCCCAATACTCGGCATTATGAGTCAGAGATCAAATTAGCTGAAGATCAGAATATTCCGGTGGAAATTTTTGAAATCAGCAACATTCAGCTTTCCCAGGATAAGACCATCAATTTTTATTATCTTCGTGATTTAAGATTGCGTAAGAAACTGGAAACCTACAGCCTGCAAATGGAAAAAATGCTGGTACTGGGAGAACTTTCAGCGGGTATTGCCCACGAATTGAGGAATCCGTTATTTGCTCTGTCCAATAATCTGGATTACTTGAAATCGAAGTTGGGTCGACAAAAAGAGTTTTCTGAAATTTATCCTGAACTCATTGAAAGTCTCAACAAAATCCACAAGATCGTTTCGGCCATTCTGGATTATGCGGCTCCGCATCCGCCCGAATTCAAAACAGTGGATCTCATTCAGATCATCGATCAGTGTTTGATTCTGGTTCGCAAAAAATTCGAGAAAGCCAACATCAAAATTAAACAGGAATTTGTGGGAAATTGTTTTTTGGTTAAGGCCGATCCACACCAGATGGAACAGGTATTTGTCAATCTGATTATGAACGCCTTTAAGGCCATGACCGAAGCCGGTGAATTAACCATTCGCGGTCTTTGCAAAAACCATCGCACTGAAATCTCCATCATCGATACCGGGGTGGGTATTCCTGAGGAAGACCTGCCAAGAATTTTCGACCCCTTTTACACCCATTTTGAATCGGGCACCGGCCTGGGTCTTTCTATTGTGCAGAAAATTTTGACGCAACATCAAATTAAATATCGGGTCTGTAGTAAGAAAGGGAAAGGAACCACCTTTACTTTGTTTTTCAGAAACAGTGTACAGGAAAAAGAAAATGAAATTCGACATTCACATCGTTGACGACGAACAGACGGTTGCTCATTCCTTAAAAAGGATTTTGAGTCATCCTGAACGTGAAATTGAGGTTTCTTTAAGCGGCAAACAGGCAATCGAAAAGGCCCGAGAGCAGGCCTTTGACCTTTTTCTTTTAGACTACCGCCTTACCGATATGGATGGGCTTCGTCTCTTTGAGCAGTTAAAAAGCTCTAATCCGCAGGCCATCTACATTTTTGTTACCGCTTTTGGTAATGTGGAAACGGCCGTAAAGGCCATGAAGGCCGGGGCTTTTGATTTTATTCAAAAAGATCAGAATCCCGACGTCATTCGTTTCACTGTGCAACGGGCCCTAGACACCATCCGTTTGCGCAAAGAGGTGGAATTGCTCAAAAATTCATTCTTTCAGGAAAAAGAAAAACGTCAGATTGTAGCCGAATCTCCGGTAATGAAGGAAATTCTTCAAATAGCAAAAAAATATGCTCAAACAGATTGCACGGTTTTGATTACCGGAGAGACGGGCACCGGCAAAAATATTCTGGCAGAATACATCCACTACCAGAGTAATCGATTTAATAACCCATTTCTGGCCATCAACTGTTGCACTATTCCCCCAAATTTAATGGAAAGCGAATTGTTCGGCTACGAGAAAGGAGCGTTTACTGGAGCCCACACCAACGGGAAGGTAGGCTTAATCGAACAGGCTAATGATGGCACCCTGTTTCTAGATGAAATAGGAGAATTGACGCCTGAACTTCAGGCCAAATTATTGTACATCATTGAAAAACAGGAATTTTTACGCATCGGTTCAGTAACTCCTCAAAAGGTGAATACGCGGATTATTGCCGCCACCAATGTCAATCTGGAAAAAATGATCGAAGAGAAGGCTTTTCGCAGTGATCTGTACTATCGGCTCAATGTGGCGACCATTAAATTACCGCCCTTACGGGAACGTAAAGAAGACATCATTCCTTTGAGTAAAATTTTCATTGAAGAATTCAACAAGCGCTTTAATAAAAACGTGACAACTATTTCCGAGGATGCCAGCGAATATTTAATAAACGCCCCATGGAAAGGCAACATTCGGGAATTAAAAAATTTACTGGAACGGGTGATGATTTTAATCGAAGGCCAGAAGCTAACGTTTCACGAAATTCAAAATGCGCTCACGCCATACAACAACAATTCCGGGCAGAGCGCCAAGACCGCCTTTTTTTCCGTGCAATTGAATCCGGAAAAAGGCGTTAATCTCATTCAGGAAAGTCAGAAACAATTGATCGCCGAAGCCCTAAAGCGCTGCAAACACAACCGAAGTGCAGCGGCCAAAATGTTGGGCATTCCAAGAACTACGTTCAACTTTTATCTTAAGAAATTTAACTTAACGGATAAATAGCAGTTTTTAATCTGATCTTCTAGCCCGCTTTTAGTTTCAGCAAGTAACATGCTGATGGCGGTCATTTTATGCCTACCAGACATAATGAGATGGACCCTGCTTAAAATAACCGGAAGCTATTTTTGTCACTTCCTGACCATTGAGTTCATAGATGATCAGATTACCTTGTTGGGCTTTGTACAAATCAAGAGCAAGGACCACCTGTCCATCGAAAGGATTGGGATATGGATTGTGCAAGCGCATGTCCTGAGGGATTGCTCTGGTCTTTTGATCCAGCGCTTTAGCCGGATTTAGCACCTACAGCCAGGGGGCGTTCTCCCCTTTTTTGGAATCCATGAAACGCACATCAAAAGAGATGAAGGGGACTTTCCCCCGTAACCAGAAATCAAGAATAAAATTGTTATCATCTTTATTGGGTTTAAAATCAAGGACGATTGAAGCTTTCTGCTGCGCATCTTGCTAATAAAGACAAAATTTTCTAGAATACAGGGCTGAATTCCAATAGTGCAAACCGTTGAAACGGTTTCCTAATTCAACCTGTAAGGATGATTTATGTTTTGTGTGTTTTTCTTTTTCCCGCCGTTGAAACGGCGGGCTAATTTCATGTCGTCCCTACAGGCCGATTCACGTTTTCTGTGTTTTTGCTTTACCCACCGCTAACGCGGTGGGCTACAAATATTTCGTCCCTACGGGACTTTTTAATTTTTTAGTGTCTCAGCTTTAGCACAACCGACATTTTACGTAAGAAGTTCAGGAGGAATATTTCTAAGGCAGCAGAGCCGCAACCTTTAAAAAACCACAGAGAGCGCAAAGAAATTATTTGCCCTCACCCCCTCGATCCCCCTCTCCCAGAATAAAAGTCTGGGAGAGGGGGAAGACCTGAGTGGGAAATTTTCTCATCTGTATTGGAAATACCATTCACGACCAATGGAAATTTGGAATGTCAACCCGATGCTCATTCAACCATTCAACAAATCAACAATTCAACAGTTTCACTCCACCACACGGCACAAAAATTTACGCATCCCGCTTTAGAGGGATAGCTCTTCTGAAGGAAGAATTTTAAATATCCTTAACCATCAAATAAGTCGTCATTTATCAAAGCGCCTACACGTTTCCCATCATAAATAGAAAGGCCGGTAGTCCACAGCAGACCACCGGCCGGTAAAACGATCACGCTCTATTTCTGAGCATGTTTTTCACGCAGTTCTTTAGCCTTTTCCTTAATTTCCGTCAAATCACGAACCATTTCACTCCATCCGTACCACAACGAGTAATCGGGATTGTTGTGGAAAGCTCCCTGAAATAGTCGCATACGGTGTTTCAAATGCATTTCAAACAAAGTTTGCTCAATGGTTGTCGGTGCATCATGAAATGTTAGCAAATCGGGGAAATCACTGCTGTAGCCTTCCGGTCGTTTAAGGATGCCGTCTTTGTAGAGTCCGACGACAATTCGAATAGCCTCGGCCAGCAGTTTATCGCCCTCCCGAATCAATTTATCACCTTTTGCCAATTCGGCTCTGGCAAAGTTTTCCGAATGGCATTTGGAGCAATTATTGATCATTTTTTGGCGTTCTTTGTCAAAATCTTCTTTGCTCAAGCGGGCCACCTGTGCCTTGGCTACCACATCCAAACGTCCGGTTGGTTTTCCTTCCGGGCTCAAAACACCCAGGGCCTGAAGGATGGTCACGCGATCTTTCCACCATTCTTCATCTTCGCCCGGATAGGGTGCCAGCCCATTCGTACGCACGGCTAAAAAGCCCCAGGCCGTTCGCACTTCATGATTACCATCAGTCATATGGCAATCCTGACAGGTTGGAGCCGAAGCGGATGCATGAATTTGTCCGGTCTGTTTTAACAGGGCGCGCACGCCGTGCTTAGAGGAAGAATACATTTCCCACTGAGGATGGTCAAAGCCCATGTGGCAGGTCTGGCAGGCCTGTGGTTGCTGCGCTTCTTTTTTAGAAAACGTATGACGGGTATGACAGGCATCGCAGGAAGCCACCCCAAAACCAGCACCTTCTTTCTTTAACTGTTTGATTTCCTCTTCCGTTTTCAGCCCCAGTTTGTGGCAACCTCCACATCCTTTCATGCCCTCGGTTAAAGCAATAGGTTGATGATGGATGGTAGGCATGGCTTTCATGGCCGCCCAGGCCATAGCATGTTTACCTTTTTTGTACTGAGCCACCTGATCTTCATGACAGTTAGCACAGGTTTCTGGTGTGGGAATGTTCACTTTAGCCACATCTTTTGCGCTGGTGTGGCCGTCACCATGGCAGGTAGAACAGCTCACATCGTTTTCGGCATGTTTGCTTAGCTGCCAGTCGTTAACAATACCAGGCGTCACATCTTTATGGCAGGTCACACAATTCTCCTGTTCTGCAAACAGGAAACTGACGCCAAAAATGAGAAGAAAGATGAGTTGAATACGCATAATACCTCCTTACATTAAGTGAATAAATTATGAAAACAACTGAACGCTGTTCTATCTATTTTGATCACCTCCTTTCGGCAAACTTGAGTGATAGAAATCCTGAATTTTTTTATTATTCCACCAGAACAGAACAAAAACAAAAAACAGAATAACCAATCCCATAATAAGAAGCAAACGAAAATAGGGCAATTCCATGGCCAGGCGAAATCGCACAAACATTGCCGTGACTCTAATCCATTCGGCAATGGACAATAATAACAAAATTTGCCAGATTCTGGGCATCCAGGGCCGACGAATCAACAGAGTAAATGAAAATAACAATACAGGCAAAGCAAGAGCAATTCCATGAAAACGCAAAACATGTGCAGAAAATAGAACATCGGCCAGGATCATTGGTAGTAAACGTAAAAACATGCCTAAACCTCCATCGGAAATTTACGGACATAAAGAGTTGTGGGAATTCCCGGACGCTCAGCCGTCTGTCTTCGGAATTTACGATAAGCCCAGTCAAATAAACCGCTCAAAGTTAACAACAAAAAGGCGATCGATCCCAGGGGAATAAGCAAAATGTAAAAATCGCTTAAAATAAATTTGAAAAAGCGCCCGTTATGCCATTCGAACATGTAATTCCACAAACTCATTGTGTGCTGACGGTTCATGCTTTGCGGAACATCCCATAAGTGAACCACCTGCCCCTGTAAATTACAAATTCCCTGTTCATGGGTCGTCATCCATTTTGAGCCATCCGCTAATTCAAAATAACCGGTCACCATCCATTTGGCCGGCCGTACAGACGAAACCACTCCGGCTATTTTTCCGCTGATCAAATCAAGAGCACGATCTGTTTGAGGATCGTACTCAAAAAGGCCGTTAAATGAGCCTACACGATAATGCCCTTCTGATGTAAATTCAAAATGCGTTGGGCCCATCACAAATATTGGTACATTTAATTTAATCTTAAAAAAGGGCAGATTCAATTCTGGGGGCCCAACCCAGATACCATCCGCAGCTGCAATCACCAGGCGATAGCGTTTTGAATCATAAAGGGCATTATGTATTTTCCCTTCCCAGGGATTGGGATTTAATTTTCCGGGGTAAAAGCGTCCGGAAATTGTTTTTTCCGCTATGGCCACCAAAAAAGGCGGACGTAAAAATAAGCCAGTACTGCCTAAAAGCAGAAAAAATATGGCAACGATGGCACCAATTTTGATGTGCCATTTATTCCAGCTTCGCAGGCGCTGAATGGTTTGAGGTTTAATTCGCAGACTGCGTAATTTTTTGTTGCGCCAGGGCCAGAACCAAACATAAAAGCCCGTTATGCTGGCAAAAATAATGATCAGCCCCATTAAATCCATCAGTAATCGTCCGGGCAGCCCCCAAACTTTTCCATCATGCAAATCAAAAAAGAGTTGAACAAGGGTAACGCGCTTTTCTGCCACACCACGCGGAGGCGTAACTTTTGAAAAATGTTGTGGAAAATTGGCTAAAGAAGTACGAAAAAGGTTGGATTCCCCAACAACTACGAGGTTGTTCTTAACGACCAACACTTTTTTTAGTTTTTCATTTTTAACGGGGAAATTAACTTTGTGCCAGCGTAAGTCGCGCAAGCTGGTAAAGTACAATCCGCCATCTGTGGCAGCCAGAAGAAGCGAATCACCTTTGTAAGGCAGTAAAAGCAGATGGTTGGTTTTTTGGTAAAATGCAGATACGGGAAAGCCGTTTCCCAAAAAACGAATAGAATCCGAGGCAGTAACCTGCCAGACCCCTTTTTTGCCATACAAAAAGACAGAATTTCCACGAACCGGCAGGGCTCCAATAATGCTACTCCGGTTCCAGTTTTCAATTTTGTAGGGCGCGGGAATCATCCAGGAAGGCACGTTGATAGTTGCCATCTGTTCAGGATGATTAAGAATGATGCCCGAAATGCTCATCCAGATTAAAAAGGGAATCAAAATAATGCCCAGCATCTTGTGTAACCAGCGCGATTTGCGGTATAGGGATTTACTCATGACCTCTCTTCCTTCCAGATTGCAGCGTTCATTGTGCTGAATTACCTGCCTTCCTTTTCAGGTGTTGTTTTTTCGGTTGCAATAAGCCTTTTTGTGTTCGATTAAACTTACTTCCCAACAAAAGTCCAGTGGGATTCATCTTGTTGCTCATCAATCTGATGATGAACCCGGTAACCGGCTTCCTGCATTTTTTCAATCAACGGTTCTGGTTTAAAATTGGTCTTCAGAAGCAAATATTGCCCCTTGGCCAATTCCTGCATACTCTGCATGACGGCACCCAGAGGGTGCTCTCCCCGATTTAACATAGCCCCACCGTCGATCACTTTCGCAGGTTGTCCCGTAATCCAATCCGGCATGTTTCCGGACACAGGCGCTTCTGTCCCGGTTTCTTCTTCCGTCTCCGGAGTAAGCGGCGCCATTCCAACTTTGTTGCGTAAGGTGTTCACCAGATAATAGACATCCAGCTTACCTACAGCGGCCACTTTTTCCAGGGTGGCTATCTTCAGAACCGTTTTACGCAAAATCGGATTTTCCAGATTTTTGTAAACCGGAGAGAGTTGCTTTAATTCCTCTTCCAGATAAGGAAAAGCTTTTAACAATTCTCCCAATTTTGTGTGGCGATTTAGATCTATTGTACTCATTAGAATGGACTCCTATTTTTATTCATCGTATTGTAATAAACGACGTTCACCTTCTAAGGCGCGTAGTTCGGTTAGATCCTGGGTCACTTCCAGGGTTCCTAAATAGTCTCCCTGCTCATTCCGAACGGCGTAGTACGAAATGTAAATAAATCGTCCTTTTAATTCGATCCAGAAACGAGCTACGTCGTGCTTGCCTTCTTTAAAATCTTTTAAAATCTGATTCACAATGTGCACGCTTTTGGGAGGATGACAATACTGCACTTTACGTCCCAGAATCGTACGGGAGCGGTCAAAAATGCGCTCTTTGCCCGGACTAAAATAGCGCACGGTGTCGTCCGCATCCACAAAGGTCAGATCAACCGGTAAGGTTCTGAACACATGAATGAGCTGCTCCAGAGAAAAGGTGCCGGTTGGTAAATGAATCTTATCGCCGCTGGCATTCACTTTTTTGGTCGTTTCACTGATGCCCCCTTCCGGAATCCATTCAAACTGCGGATCGTAAAGACAAAAGCCAATTTCTGCGCTTTGCTGGTAGATTTCGTACCAGTCCTGTTCGCTGAGCAAATCTCTGGCAATGGGAAAGAGAATTTTTTCTTCTTTGTAAATCATCTCCTCCACGGCTTCCAGGGCTGGTTCAATGGCCAGTTTACCAAAGGCAAAGGCTTCATCAGAAGAAATTTTTTGCACCTGATGTAAAGCCTCAATGACTGATTTTAAATAATCTCGCGTTTCGTCGTGTTTAGCCCACATCACGCTGGAAGGGCCGGGCATGTTGTTCTTTTCAAAAAAAGGAAAGATTAAGTTTTCTTTCCGCCGGTAATGCTTGTCCACATCCATCAATTCATTCAACACGGTCTGGATTTCATTCAAGATTTGGGCCGTGTATGCAAGGGAAGCCTGTTGCATTTTATTTATCTTTTGTCGAATTAAAGCCGTGCGTTGCAACAAGGCCTGGTTTTCCTGTAAAAAGGTGTGCAAAGGATGGCCTGGTACTGTCTCGGGCATCTCAACTAAATCCAGGTGCTTCTTCAGTACATTGGTGTGCACATCACACAGTTTGGTAATGCTCTCTCGGGAAATTCCCTCTTCCATCAATTGAATTTCCATCAAAAAAACATCGGAGTAATCTGCTTCCTGCAACACGCTCTCCAGCTGACGCCGAACCTGTTCTTCGTCCCGTCCTTCATGTAACTGACGAATCAGGTCTTTCATGACCTCGATTCGTTCCTGCCGATTATTTATTAATTCACTCATTTGTGCTCCTCACAATACATGCTAAATTCTTTCACCGGTCACTCGCTCTAAATCTGCCAATGTGGTATTGTACATCAAATCCCTTAATTTCTGTTGAATTTCCGTCCAGAAGTGGTGCAAGGGACAGGGATGTTCATTGGAGCATTGCGGAAAACCTAAAATACAGCGCTCATAATCTTCCAGCCCCTCAACCAAATCCACAATTTCGTAAAGATGAATGTCTTCCAATTTTTTGGCGATTTTAAATCCGCCGTGTTTGCCCTGTTCCACCTGTACCAATCCGGCCTGCGACAGCTTGCTCATCAACCGTCCCAGGTATTTGTAAGGAATATTCAGCTCCTTATGTAAAACATTGACAGAAAAGCGTCTCTCTTTGTTTACGGCCAAATAGGTCATCACTCTAATGGCGTGTTCTGTTGTTTTTTTAAAGCGCATAATTACTACCTCCTTGTAGGAATTTAAAGTATATTTTTTCACAATGCAAAAAAAATTACGATCCTGCGCTTAAAAATCGAGTTTTTTTATCTGAACATGCGGCTTAAATGGAGGATTTTTTTATTAGCCATCGGGATTAAAATGGGGCCGATATTATTCTATCTGAAGAATTGGGGCAAGGTCTCTGAGTCGATTCAATGATAAAACTTCGTTCGCTTCAGTAAGCGAAGCGAACGAAGGGCGGGGTTTCACCTTTTTCAGGCTCAGTCTTTTTCCGCTTCGGCCTTGATTTTTTCAGCGGTTTCCCGGTAGTAATAATTACAATTTCCTTTTTTCACGTCCGGGCTGAGATTTAATTTCTGGATGACCTCTTTGATTTTTTTCTGGGGTAAGCCAAATTCTTTGGCTATTTTCCCTGCGGTTAGTAACTCTTTATCAGCCATAGATCCTCCTATTTTGTTTTGTAAAAACTGATTAACACGTTACCCACATCGCTATTGTCAATGAATTTTCCACGCACCGCATCCGTCCCATCGATTTTTGACGCAAACTGTTCGCTGCCCTGCCCTTTTGCGTAAAACGGAATTAATGAATTGGTGTGCCCGTGCGTGTGGAATTCCATCCCGGGCATCTGGCCTTTTCCGTTATTAACCAGAGGGGGCCAGACCTGTTCCACCGGCAAAGGGGGGTTACCTGAGTAATCCGTTTTAGCACCTGGTCCGGTTAAATAGCCTGTTTCATGATCACCTGTAACGATGATCAGCGTTTCATCCCAAGAACTGTGCGTCTCCACCCACTGGACGGCAGCCTGGACGGCCCGATCGAAATCCAGTTTTTCTTCGATCAAACGTCCAGGATTATTGGCATGTCCGGCCCAATCCACGGCTCCGCCTTCAACCATCAAAAAGAAACCATCCGGATCGTCATCTAATACATTCAAAGCGCCCAGGGTCATGGTTTTTAAATCAGGCAGTCCTTTATTAAAAGGCACCGTAAACGCTGGGGCCTTGGGATCTCCAGGGCGATTGTGCTGTAAAGTTGAACCTACCTTTGCCAGGCCAAAAACCCTTTCCGGTGTTTTACCAGAAATTAAATGGACGAAATCAAGGCTATCTTCGATCAGAGACCAGAACTCATTCAAACCGTCTCCATCTGCATCATTGCCCGCTTCCCCGTTCCTTAAGGCGTCAAAAGTGTAATCAGCAATAAATTCGAAGTGGGCATTTTCCTGTTTTTGAGCATAATCATCGTATTCCGGATGTCCGGCGCCCATGATGACTTCCAGGCCGGATTTAAAAATCATTTCATCTGCGATCTGGTGGTAATTTTTGCGACTGGTATTATGAACCACAAAGCCAGCCGGTGTGGCATGACTAAACGGAACGGTGGTCACCACTCCTGTGGCTTTTCCTGCTTTTTCTGCCACTTCCACAATGTTGGTCATAGTCCTGTCCGTGGAATCCACGCCCAATTTCCCATTCCTTGTTTTAACTCCAGTAGCCATTGCCGTAGCCGAAGCCGCAGAATCGGTAGGTTTGTTTAGAACATATTTAAAGCTGCTCCAGGCTTTAACGGGATCATAGGTTCCGTCAACCGGAAAGGTACTCATGGCATATTGGACCGGAAAAGATTCAAACACGGACTGACCTGTCGTTCCAGATGCATAAAGATCTGCTGCTGCCACCTGATTGTAACCACATCCATCGGCAATAAGCACAATGATATTCTTAGGCGGCACGAGCTGCTCTTTGCAGGCATTAGAGAAAAT
>NZ_JBSMDE010000101.1:0-6773 GCF_056497305.1 Caldithrix sp.
GCGGAGGCGTTGCCGCTCGACTGGCAAGCGCTCCGGTGCAGAACGCAACGACCATTCTCCATCTCGGTATTTCCGCAGCCTGGACCAAACCGGACGATCAATCCAACATCGTTCAGTTCGACAGCGACCCGGAGACCAAGATCGGCGATGTGGAGATTCTGGATACCGATTACATTCGAAACGTGGATTACACGACACGTCTGGGTTTAGAAGGCGCCGCCGTTTACCGCAATTTTCACTTACAGGGCGAATACAACCTGGTGCGTCTCAGCCGCCTGCAAAATCTGCCTGAGGCGCAATTTTCCGCCGGATACGTGTATTTGTTGTGGAGCATCACGGGCGAAGCGCGGCACTGGGACAAAACCCAGGGCGAATTTTCGCAGTTAATTCCAAAAGATGTTAAAAAAGGCGCCTGGGAGGTTGGCTTGCGCTACAGCCATTTAAATCTTTCCGATACCGATGCCGGCATTTTAGGCGGCCGCGCCAATAACTACACCCTGGGGCTAAACTGGTATCCAAATCCCAATATGGTTTTTCAACTCAATTACACTTATGTTGCCACCTCGCCCAATGCCACGGGCAACGGCTTTGTAGGCGACGATCAGTTCTCGTATGTTCAGTTTATGACTAAATTCTTTTTTTAAAAGGAGGGCCTGATGAAAACGCTTAATATCATTTCGACAATCATTCTGGTAATGATCCTGGCAATGGCGGGGTGTAAACTTGACGACACCGTTTCGGCCGACCAGGAAACACCGCCGCATCAAAGCGCTTACCAGCTTTTTATTAATGAATTTATGGCCAGCAACGACGCCTGTTGTACGGATGAAAACGGCGAATACGACGACTGGATCGAACTGTACAATGGCAGTGAAGACACCGTTTCTCTGGCTGGATTTTACCTGTCCGACGACCAATCGGATCCTAAAAAGTTTCAGATTCCCCTTACGGCCGATTTGAAGATTTTGCCCCATGGCTTTGTTGTACTGTGGGCCGACGGACAGCCTGAACAGGGCGTTGCGCATCTCGATTTCAAACTGTCCAGCGGCGGCGAGGATATTGTGCTCACCGAACCGGACGGCTACACCGTGGTTGACCAATACACCTTCGAAGCGCAGGAAACCGATGTCTCCATGGGGCGCGTGCCGGACGGCGGAACAGACTGGCAGAGATTTACCACTCCCACGCCCGGCGCGCCCAATGTGCCGGGAGAGACCTCTGTTCCGCCAACCATCAAAACCATTCAGGTGCTGCCGGACACCATCAACGCCGGAGATGTGGTGACCATCCGGGCGCAAATCGTTGATGAGGATGGAGACCTGGCGCAGGTTTCTTTGACCTATGGAGCGGCCGATTCCCTGAATACCACCGTTGCCATGACGGCTGAAAACGACTCTGTGTTTTCGTCGCAGTTAGGCCCCTTTGCCGATGGCACACGCGTCTTTTTTTACATCGTGGCCAGCGACCAGGCAGACCATTCCACCCGCTCCGATACTCTGTCGTTTGAAGTGGGCTATGTGCCGCCCGCTCTGTTCATTAACGAGTTTCTGGCCAGCAACGATTCCAGCAACGCCGACGAAAACGGGGAGTATGACGACTGGATCGAAATTTACAACGCCGAATCCAGACCAATTAACATCGGCGGCATGTACATTTCGGATGATAAAGGCGATCTTACCGCCTGGCAAATTCCATCCACCGATTCGGCAGCAACTACCATCCCTCCAGGTGGGTTTTTACTGCTTTGGGCCGATAAGCAACCTGAACAGGGAGTTCTGCATGTTAAAATAAAACTTTCCAGTAGTGGTGAAGATATTGTCCTTACAGCACCCAATGGTACAACAGTTATCGATTCTCTCAGCTTTGGTGAGCAAACCACGGATGTTTCGATGGGGCGTCTTCCCGATGGTAGCTCAAATTGGGTAACCTTTACCAATCCTACGCCAGGAGCTTCCAATCATCAATGAAATGGAGTAAATGTTTTCTACTATTCATGATGTTTTTTCAGCTAATTCAGTGTTCCCTGAATGAACCGGAAGAGACCGAAATTCCGGTTCATTCTTTAACATTGCTGAACCAATACGCGCTGGACATTGAGGAGCCTTCGGGCCTGGCGTTATCAGGAGATGGAAACACGCTCTGGGTGGTGAGCGACCACAGCAATCATATATTTCAAATGGATTTGAGCGGAAAAATTTTGCAAACGCTTTCGTATGAGGGGAATGACCTGGAAGGCATTGCTATTGATCTCAAGAATCAAACTCTGTGGGTGACCGAAGAACGCTCCAGGGAGTTAGTTGAAGTGGACTCCACAGGAAGAGAGTTACAGCGCCATCGCATTTTAGAAGGAAACGATAACAACGGCCTGGAAGGCATTTGCTTTGATTCTGAGAATCGTTGTTTTACCATTAAAGAAAAGAAACCCGCGCTTTTTCTGGCATTGGATGCGCATTTTTCTATTCGTCTACAAAAAAAACTGTCTTTTGCTACAGATTGTTCAGGTCTCTGGGCAGATACTCTTCTGAATCGTTTCTGGATTCTGAGCGATCAGGATGAAAGGCTCTTTTTGTGGGACAGCAATACCGGCCTTATTTCTCAATATCAACTTGGCGTTTCTGGGCCGGAAGGGCTTGCCATAGATTTTAATAGAAAATTGGTTTACATTGTGAGCGATCCACAATCAAAGTTGTATGTGTTTAAAATGGAAAACTGAGAAAGCCAGGCTTTTATCCAGAACCATTCCACAGCGATAGAAGCAAATATCATAGCATACAAACAATACACAAATATTGTGGAATTAAGTTTTTTACCCCCCCAGCCTTTTGCACCTAGCCACGTTTTGCGAAAAATCGGGCCGGGGGAGGGCTATTACTCGCCAGTTATTCTCAATGGTTTCTTAACCCATTTTAAATATTTTAAGCGGCAAAAAATTTTTCGCATCCAGCCATTGAGCTAATTCTATTGAAGGAAGTATCTTAATTGCCTATTCGTCCAGCACCATGGAAAGCCCGATGCGCCCCCGTTCCAGATCAATGGAAACCACTTTCACTTCAATTACATCGCCCACGGAAAGCAGTTCGTAGGGATTTTTAACAAATTTTTTGGCCATGCGGCTGACGTGTACCAGGCCATCCTGTTTAACGCCAATATCCACAAAAGCGCCAAAATCGACCACGTTGCGTACCGTGCCTTTTAAAATCATGCCTTCGCGCAGGTCTTCCATCTTCAGCACGTCGCTTTTAAAGATTGGTCTGGGTAACTCATCGCGTGGGTCCAGGCCCGGTTTTTCCAGGTTGTCCAGAATATCGTTAAAGGTCGGTTCGCCGATGCCCAGTTCTTCGAGTAAGGAAGCAATATCCACGTTTTCCTGTTTGATCTTTAGACGCAACAATTTGCCGCCCTGGTGAATATCCTGAATCTGAAATTTTTCTAGCAGCTTGCGTGTGGCTTCGTAAGATTCCGGGTGGATGCTGGTATTGTCCAGTGGATTGTCTCCGTCGGGAATGCGTAAAAATCCGGCGGCCTGCTGGAAGGCGATCTCGCCGATTCCCTCCACCTTTTTGATCTCTTCACGATTACGGAACGGGCCGTGCTCATCGCGGTATTTGACAATACTGGTGGCCGTACGACTGGTCAGGCCGGAAACATATTTTAATAACGAAGCAGAAGCGGTATTGACATTAACGCCTACCATATTCACAGCCGATTCTACCACCTGATGCAGGGCTTCGGCCAGCCGTTTTTGATTGACATCGTGCTGGTATAGCCCCACACCGATGTGCTTGGGATCGATTTTTACGAGCTCGGCCAGAGGGTCGAGTAAACGTCGGGCAATGGAGATGTTACCGCGCATGGCTGCTTCTAGATCAGGAAACTCTTCCTGGGCTACTTTTGAGGCAGAGTAAACCGAAGCTCCGGCTTCGTTCACAATAATGTATTCTACCTTGCGTTCGTCCTTCATCTCGCGGATCAGCTCGGCGACCATCATCTCTGTTTCGCGGCTGGCTGTACCGTTGCCGATAGCGATGACGTCAACCTGGTACTGGTTGACCAGGGTACGCACAATGGACTTGGCTTCCAGATATTTCTCCTGGGGAGGATGAGGGTAGATGGTGGCTCCTTCCAGATACTTACCGGTCTGATCAATTACGGCCACTTTGCAACCGGTTCTGAATCCGGGATCAATGCCCATGATTATTTTGCCCCGAACGGGCGGCTGCAACAGCAAATTGCGTAAATTTTCAGCAAAAACGCCAATGGCGTGTTCATCGGCCTTTTCGGTCAGGGCGCTGCGCACCTCGCGTTGAATGGAGGGGAAAATCAGGCGCGTAAAACTGTCTGTAATGGCTTTTCGCAGGTAATCGATGAAAACCGATCGCTCGTTTTTGATGTACAGGGCTTCAATCATGGAGATCATTTTGTCCTGGTCCACCTCAACGCTTACCTTAAGAACGCCTTCGTTCTCGCCGCGGTTAATAGCCAGAATGCGGTGCGGTGGAATGCGGCTTACCGGTTCGCTGTAATCGTAGTACATTTCGTAAGGCGTCCGTTCTTCGGCCTGTTTTACCGAACTTTGCAGCAATCCGCTTTTAAACGTTGCTTCGCGGATCTGTTTGCGCACTTCTGCATCGTCACTGATCACCTCGGCAACAATATCCATAGCCCCCTGCAGGGCTTCCTGCACGGTACGCACTTCTTTTTCTTCATTGACAAATTTAACGGCAATCTCTTCTGCTGAACCTTCGGTTAGTTCCTGCTTTAAAATTATTTCAGCAAGTGGTTCAAGTCCTTTTTCTTTAGCCACTGTGGCTCTGGTGCGTTTTTTGGGTTTGTAAGGCAGGTAAAGGTCTTCTACTTCCTGCAGTTTGGTTGCCCGCTGGATTTTTTCTTTTAATTCCGGCGTCAGTTTGCCCTGTTCTTCAATGGATTTTAAGATGGTTTCCTTGCGGGCTTCCAGAGCGCGCAGGTATTGCATCCGATCCTGAATGGCACGAATCTGGTTTTCGTCCAGGGAACCGGTCACTTCTTTACGATAACGGGCAATAAAGGGCACCGTGTTGCCGGTGTCTAACAGTTCTATGGTGTTTTTTACCTGTAGGGCCTTCAGATTAAGTTCATCCGCGACCAAACGAATCATTTCAAGCTCTGTCATAACTCCTCTGTGTGATTATGGTTTAACTTTCTGTTAACAGTCCCGCTAATTTAAAAAATTGTCGTTTACATGCAACGGAAATTTACTGCAGAGATGTTTGACAACTTGCTAAAAGATTGATATTTTTGCAATTCAGAAAGGAGAAAATATGCGCCACCTGGTCAAAATATTTAAAGCCCTGTCCGATCAAAACCGTTTGCGCATCTTAAAAATGCTGCAGATAAGGCCGCTGTGCGTTTGTGAGATCACCTCTATACTGGACTTAGCCACTTCAACGGTATCCAAACACCTGTCCATTTTGAGAGATGCGGGATTTATTGTGGATGAAAAAGAAGGCAAGTGGGTGAATTACCGCTTGAATGAACAGGCCAGCGGTTACGTGGCCGATTTGC
Source organism: Caldithrix sp. (assembly GCF_056497305.1). Lineage (NCBI taxonomy): Bacteria > Pseudomonadati > Calditrichota > Calditrichia > Calditrichales > Calditrichaceae > Caldithrix > Caldithrix sp. The sequence continues at coordinate 5,545 of NZ_JBSMDE010000101.1, forward strand.
TCCCGCTGCTTAAAACCTGGCTGCCTGCAGAAAAGATCATTTTGCAGGACAGACAAAAGGTTAAAGGGGTGGATCGGGGTACGATCTGCCAGACCTGAAATCGGAAATTTCGCTTTTCTTTGCAATCTGTCTTTTTGCTTCTCATACAATAATTCGTTAATTTTTTTAACCTGAAAACAGGAAAAGGAAATGGATGAAGGCTTATTTTATTTCTGATTTGCATCTCGGAGCCAGGGAGATCGAAGATCCTCAGGAACAACTGCAAAACGTTGAACAGCTTTTTAAACTGATGTTACAGGATGCCACACATCTCTTTGTGGTGGGTGACTTTTTCGATTTCTGGTTTGAGTACCGCACTGTCATTCCGAAACAATATTTTCCCATTTTAGTGTTATTAAGCAAATTACGGGAAAAAGGGGTGCAAATGCACTATTTAGCCGGGAATCACGATTTTGCCTTAGGCCGTTTTTTTGATCTCAATTTAGGCATTAAAACCTATGCCGACGAAGCGGTAGTCGAATTAAATGGAAAACGTTTTTTCATTCTTCACGGCGACGGCGTTGATCCGGAGGATAAAGGCTATCGTTTTTTAAAACGCATTTTACGAAATCCATTTAACCAGAAGTTGTTCCGCCTTATTCACCCCGATTTTGGAATCCGCCTGGCCAAACTGGTTTCCGGAACCAGCCGCAAGTACAATCAGACCGATCTTCAAAACCGTTCGGAAGAGGCCTACATCCAATTTGCAGAGCAGAAGTTTGCTGAAGGGTACGATTATGTGATCATGGGCCATCGCCACAATCCACTGGTGCACAAAGTGGATGCTAAAAAATATGTCAATTTGGGCGACTGGATCATTAATTACACCTATGCTGTGTTTGATGGGAAGGATCTGAAGTTAAAGACCCTGAGGCAGCGAAACCGAAACCGCAACCTTTAATTGGCTACAGAGTGCACAAAAGAGCACTCCTTAATTAAATATTACGAATTACGAATTATTCTGTAAAGGGGCAAGTGATGCCCGGGCGGTGAAGGCCCGTGCCGATGTGTCATTCTGAGAATCCCTTACACTTGCTGACAATTCGCAAACGCAACGTAACTCGAGCTTCAGCTCGAGACGTTGTAAGGGCGAAGCATTTTTTGCAAAGTCTTTCTCAAGAACGATTTTAACTTTTACACAAAGAGGTTGCGCTAATTGGAACAACCTTCAGGAAAATGCTTCGCCCTTA
>NZ_JBSMDE010000102.1:0-10869 GCF_056497305.1 Caldithrix sp.
GCCCCCTTCCCTTCTTTTAATAAAGGGAAGGGGGAGCAAATTGTGCCGCTTTGCTGAGTTTTAGCCTTACATGTCAATAAATTTTATTTTTTTTCTAAATCTTTGTGCTCTCTGCGGTTGTTTTTGGTTGCGGCTTTGCTGCCTTAGAGGTTTAGGAGAGGAATTATGTCGTCACAAAGGGGAGGCATGCGTTTAACAGAGGAAGAATTTTAATTTTACAGACCGATTTTGGCGGGCAGGCGATGGGAAATGACATTCCCTGTTTTAGCCCACACAACTTAATCCCTCTCCTGAAAATCGGGGCGAGGTGGGAAAACGGTGCTGAAAGGAAGTTGTTTTCAACACCGATAAAACCATGTTAAATGTTTGATCTTTAGCCCGAACGATTTCCCCAAACAGTGTAAGGGATTTCTCGCCCAGATAAATCGGGGGATCGAAATGACACATCGGCACGAGGCCTCACAAAGTGCCATTCCTTCGCTCTACCAAAAGTCTCGAGCTGAAGCTCGAGTTACGATGCGCATAAAGCCAACTAACTGTCATTTCGACCAATGCATGGAGCGAAAGCGATGTGCAGAGTGGAGAAATCTTATGGCCAGGTATCGACCCTAAAGGTATCATTCCGGCCGAGCACAGGCGAGAGCCGGAATCTCTTTGATCATGTAAGGGATTCTTCTCCCGCTGAAGCGGGAGAAGAATGACATGCCGGCACCTGCCCTTCACTAAGTGTCATTTCGACCGAAATGTGAAGCGTAAGCGAAACGCTGAGTGGAGAAATCCTTATTGGCCTTTACAAGAGTCCCGAGCTAAAGCTCGAGTTACGTCTGAAGCGGGATTCAGAATGAAAGCTGCTCGTGTCCTGACCACCTGGTCACAATTGGCCCTTTCACAAAACAATTCGTATTTCGTAATTTTTAATTGTAAATATGGATAATCGCACGACTCATTTTCTTTTGTGGATTTTAACTCTGGTGTGTTCTCATTGTTTGATTCATTAATCCGCTCATCTGCCTTTCACACTAAATTTTTTTTCTCCACATCCGATTTTGATCTATATTAAACAAAACAGATGATTACATTAAGAAGTTATGAAAAAAGAAAAGACGCATGAAGAGGAAGTCCTCTCTTTAATCGGCTCCGATTTCGAAATACAACGCGGCAAGCCATTTCCTTTTGGAGCCAGCATTGTCCGCGGAGGCATTAACTTTGCCGTTTATTCGCCTTACGCCCAATCGGTCTGGCTTGTGTTGTACGATTTGTGCAAACAGGAACCGGCCATCGAATTTCCGCTGGACTCCAAGTACAATCGAACCGGTCATGTGTGGCACGCTTTTGTTACCGGTCTTGATCATGGAGTAAAGTACGGCTTTCGGGTGCGGGGTAGCAGTCCCCACAATCCCATTGACGAACGCATTGTTTTGTTAGATCCTTACGCGCGCGCTATCTGTGGGGGGCAAAAATGGGGGCATCCGGTTAAGATCGAGCGCGACGGCAAAAGACACACCTTTCGCATCTCTACCATTCCCCGCAACCATTTTGACTGGGGATTGGACGCCCCTTTGAACAGGCCTTTAAAGGACACCATAATCTACGAATTACACGTCCGGGGTTACACCATTCATTCCTCATCGGGAAGCAAGAAGCCGGGCACCTTTTCGGGCTTAACCGAAAAAATACCATACCTTAAAGAGTTGGGCGTTACAGCCGTTGAACTGATGCCTGTAACCGATTTTGATGAGACCGCCAATGAGCGCATTAATCCTAAAAATGGTAGAAGATTGCTGGATTTTTGGGGTTACAACCCGATCTCCTTTTTTGCGCCAAAGGCAGCCTACGCAGCCAAAAGCCAGAATGAGAACGCCATTTTGAACGAATTCCGTGAAATGGTAAAGCAGTTTCACCAGGCCGGTATCGAAGTCATTCTGGACATGGTCTTTAACCACACCGGCGAAGGCGGTAAAGACGGGCCGGTTTACCACTTTAAAGGCTTTGACAATCATGTGTATTACATGATCGATGCCCGCAGCGGAGATTACCTCAATTTTTCCGGGTGTGGCAACACGCTCAATTGCAACCATCCTGTGGTGCGGGATATGATTCTGGACAGCTTGCGCTATTGGGTCATGGAAATGCATGTGGATGGTTTCCGATTTGATCTGGCCTCCATTTTGGGTCGCGGTCGAAACGGTGAAATTCTAGCCAATCCTCCGCTCATTGAACGCATTGCTGAGGACCCGATTCTGGCCAAAACCAAACTGATTGCCGAGGCCTGGGACGCAGGCGGTTTGTACCAGGTAGGCGATTTTCCCCATTTTCAGCGCTGGATGGAGTGGAACGGCCGTTACCGCGACGACGTGCGGCGTTTTATCCGCGGCGATCGGGGCATGGTGGGCGCCTTTGCCACCCGTCTGTTCGGCAGCGCCGATCTGTACCAGGATGATGGACGCGAACCTTACCACAGTGTGAATTTTGTGACCTGTCATGATGGTTTTACCCTGCAAGATTTGGTCTCTTACAATCAGAAGCACAACCTGGAAAATGGCGAAGACAATCGCGATGGCAGCGATCAAAATTTTAGCTGGAATTGCGGCCATGAAGGCCCTTCTTCCGAGCCTGGCATTGTCCAGCTGCGCAACCGACAAAAACGCAATTTTCTGACGGCCCTGCTCCTCTCTCAGGGGGTGCCCATGCTGCTGGCCGGCGACGAATTCGGGCGCACACAACAGGGCAATAATAACGCTTACTGTCAGGATAACGAAATCAGCTGGGTCAACTGGGCCTTAGCCCAACAGAATAGTGACCTGTTGCGTTTTACGCGCCTGTTGATCCATTTCCGGAAAGAGAACGATCTGTTCCAGCGCGAACGATTCGAAATTCGCCAGATTGACGGCGAGCCCGAAGTGAGCTGGCACGGTTTAAAGCTGAACCAACCGGACTGGGAAAATCCCGAAACTCGCTGGCTGGGCGTTCTTTACAGGGGAGCAACCCGCCTGAATCAGAAAGATGTTTACCTGATGTTCAATGCCAGCGATCGCCCGCAGACCTTTGAATTACCCAGGGTAAAAGGGGGACGCTCCTGGCATGTGTTCATAAATACGGCTGCCCAACCGCCGGCAGATATTTTTGAGAAGGGGCACGAACCGCCCTTAAAAAAACGGCATTTGATCCTGCAGCCTTTTTCATCCGTCGTGTTAATTGGAAGGTGAAGATGAAATTTCGCACAGAAATAGAGGTGCAAAAAGCCAGACTGACCATTGATCACCGTCATCCCATCGTGACCATGGGCTCCTGTTTTGCTGAGAACATAACGCACCTGCTCAAAACACGCTTCTTCGATGTTCTGGAAAATCCATTTGGTGTGCTGTACAATCCGCTTTCTATTGCCCGGGCTCTGCGTTTCATCATGGGAAATAAAACTTTTGAGCAAAAGGATTTAATCTTTCATCAGGATGAGTGGCACAGTTTGTGGCACCACAGTACATTTTCACACCACGATGCCCGGCACTGCTTATCCCGCATCAATCAGGCACTGCACGAAGCTCACCAATTTTTAAAAAAGGCCCGCTGGCTGATCATCACCTTTGGTACGGCTTTTGTTTATGTTCATCAAAAACGAAAGACGATTGTGGCCAATTGCCACAAAATACCGGAAACAGAGTTCGAGCGCCGACTGGTTTCGGTGACAGATATTGTCCGGGAATGGTCGCAACTTTTACACGACCTGCGGCAATTCAATGCGCAATTAAATGTGATCTTTAGCGTAAGCCCCATCCGCCATTTGCGGGATGGTCTCGTACAAAACCAGAAGAGTAAGGCCACTCTGATCCTGGCCACACATCAACTGCTTGAGACCGGAGACAATCATTTTTATTTCCCGGCCTACGAAATCCTGCTCGATGATTTGCGTGACTATCGTTTTTACGAAGCGAATTTAACGCATCCCAACCAACAGGCTGTGACTTACATCTGGGAAAAATTCCAGGACATGTTTTTTGAGGCGGAAACTCTGCAGGTCGTCAGAGAAATAGAACGTTTTAACAAACGCCTTGCGCATCGGCTGCGCAATCCACAGTCGTCCGGCGCCCATCGATTCCTAGCCGAAACCGAACAACAACGTCAGCAGCTTTTACAAAAATACCCCTATCTTAAAGAGCGCCACTTTTAGTTTTTCCTCACCGCGCCATTTGTGAACTTTATGGCTTGCATTGAAACTAATTATTGTTCAAATTTGAATTATGGAATTATTCTATGCTGAACCGGGATCCATCAGGGACGATCTGGCAACCCTGGATGACTTTGAGCGTAAACACGTACAAACGCTGCGCAAAAAAGAGGGAGAAAACATCCACTTTACCGATGGAATGGGCCATCATTACACCGGTACCATTGCTACGCTAAAACCACACTTAACGGTGCAGATCATAGAAAAGGAGAAGATGCCAATTGTCTCCCCTACGCTTACCCTGGCCTGCGCTTTTATCAAACAAAATCGTCTGGATTTCATTCTGGAAAAGGGAACCGAACTGGGAGTGGGTCATTTTATCATTTTCAGAAGCGATTATTCCAACTATTTCAGCGCAAACCAGGCGCGTTTCAAGAAAATAATTCGCCAGGCTCTCAAGCAGAGCTTGCATTTTTACTTTCCATCGCTTACTTTTTTACAGTCGTTTCAAGAGTTTTTAACGGCAGCCGGAAATTTCGAAATAAAATTGGCTGCCATCGACCGTACCTATCCGGCGCTAAAAGAGGTGGTTAAGGCAATTGAACCCAAGCAAGCGCTGTTGTTGGCCATTGGGCCGGAAGGTGGCTTTAGCGCGAGTGAAATTTCTGAACTGGAGCAAAATGGCTTTAGGGGATTTTCACTGGGAACGAACCGATTACGGAGCGAGACTGCAGCCATTTCGGCCATTTCGTTCATAAAGCAATACATCTAAACCAATACAGGAGGTGCGCCTTGTCATTAGAGGATTGTGTATTTTGTCAGGTACTGGAAAAGAAATTACCGAGCAAAATGGAATACGAAGACGATGAAGTAGCTGTGTTCTGGGACATCAATCCGCAAGCGCCTGTTCATCTACTCATTGTACCCAAAAAACACATACCCAATGTCTCTTCCTTTACAGATGACGATAGCTACCTGTTGTGCAAGATGTTACAGGTGGCGCGGCAAATAGCCAAAAAGTTGCATCTGGAAGAAAAGGGATTTCGGCTGGTGGTTAACGAAGGGAAAGACAGCGGGCAAAGTATTTTTCACGTTCATGTGCATTTGCTCAGCGGTCGCCGTTTAATGTGGCCTCCAGGTTAATCTTAAGCCGCTGCAAGGCGGCTTTTTACTGTGCTTGAAAATGCTAATGAGCCGGGGAAAGGTTAATCTTTTGAAACTGACTTTTATTAAACAGATTCTTTTCGATGCCGACGACACTTTATGGGAAAACAATGTCTATTACATTAAAGCCACCAATGATTTTCTTGATCTCCTGGTGCAAAAAGGTCTGGATCGCCAGAAGCTGCAAAACGAGTTTGACGAGCTCGAACTGTGGGTGGTAAAAGAACGCGGCTACGGCAGCCACAACTTTGTGTACATTCTGGAAGTGCTTTACGAACGCTACCAGAATCTCATCGACTATCGGCAGTTTAAAGCCATTGTCGATCGATTTAAAGCCCATCCGCGCAATCCTCAATTATTTGAAGGCGTTTTGGAAACACTCCATTTTTTAAAAGATAAATACGCTCTCTATGTAATGACCAAAGGCGATTTTAAGGAACAGGAACAGAAAATCATCAATGCCGGAATCGATGAACTGGTAAATGGCTATTTTATTGTACCGGAAAAGGAAGACGCCGTGTACCGGCAAATATTGAAGCAACACAATTGGAAAGCGGAAGAAACGTGCATGGTGGGCAACAGTCCAAAATCCGACATTAATCCGGCACTACGTGTCGGGATGTACGCCATCTACATTCCCTATTCCAATACCTGGAAGCTGGATTTCGAAGAAATTGAGCCGGTTGAAGGCCGCTATTTTAAGGTGGAACGCTTCAGGGATTTAATCCACTATTTTTCATAAACCAGCTCTGCCTGGATCACATCGCCGTCAATACCAGAAGTTCCATCCAGATAAACCACCACTTTGGTATGGTTACTCTGATTTTCAATATTGCATTTAACGCGCGAGCTATCGCGAATAAAAATTTCAACTTTACGCTTATCCTGTTCCTTACTCTTACCCTTGATGACGATGCTACCCAGAATCTGCGACCTGTGTTCCAGAAAGATGTCGCCATTGGTGGTTTTAACATCGCCCAGGACGCGCGCCCGGGCTAAACGAATCGAACCGTTAATCGCGCTGACATCTTTTGTCACAACGGCCTGCGGTTTGATGGTGACCGAACCATTGATCACAGTAATACCTTCCAGCACTCTGGCGCCTTTATCAATCAGTACCTGTCCGTTCACGGTTTTAATATCTTCCACCTGACTATGGGCCCCAAGTTCAATGCGCCCGTTAATCGATCGTAGGGCTCCATTGATAATACTATTTTCTCCAATGACAATATTTCCATTAACAGTGTTTAAATCCTTGTTAACTTTACTATTCGGTTCAACCGTAATACTCTCATTAATTTTTGCGGTACAGGCCAGAATGGCCAGAACACTGGTTAACAGTAATACAAGTTTTTTCATGACAGACTCCTCGTCTTTTTTTAAAAAGACGATTTCTTTTTCGTTTAGTTTCTAAAATATAATCAAAAAACGAAATATTCCCCAAAAAATTAATTTTTGCTGGGAGATTCAAAGAACGCTAAGGCGCAAAAAGATAATTTTAAATAAAATTACAAATTATTTTTTGAAAGGATTAATTGTTTCCAGACGGTGAGGGCTCGTGCCGCCCTGCGTGGGCAATTTCGAATTTCTAAATTTTTTGTAAAACGTCATGTTGCTGCAAAAAGATGGGGACAACCGGTGTCAACTGTCATTCCGTCCCTGCGGGACATTGAATTAACCTGTGCTCCATTCATCTCACCAACAATTAGGGACTTTTTTGTCAATCCCATCGTAAACCGTTGAAACGGTTTCCTGTTTCGGCCTGTTGGGAAAATCAATGTTTATGTGTTTCGTTTTTCCCGCCGTTGAAACGGCGGGCTATGATCATTTCGTCCCTTCGGGACTTTTACAGTGCGTAAACCGTTAAAACGGTTCCTGCGCAAGATTTTACAATGGAAGTATCGAAGTATCCTACTCCCCCTTTGTCAAAGCCCACACCAGCCGCTTGAATATGCTATTTTCTGGTTTCATTTTATTCAAGAAAATAGTAAATTGTTTTTGTACATGAAACATGAACATTGCCAAAAGCGGAGGTTATGATGAAAAGAGATTTCATTTCCATAGCAGATTATTCACAACAGGAACTCCTGGAAATATTTGATTTAACCAGAGAACTAAAAGAAAAAACCAGGCGGGGTGAAGAACATCATCTGTGCAAAGGGAAAACCATGGCCATGATTTTTGCCAAACCCTCTGCCCGCACACGTATTTCGTTTGAAACGGGCATGTACCACTTAGGTGGTTACGCGCTCTATTTAAGTCCCAATGATATTGGCATAGGTAAACGCGAAGCCGTTAAGGACATTGCACGCGTGGTTTCCCGCTACAATGACATTATCATGGCTCGTTTGTTCGATCATGCCCACATGCTGGAACTGGCCGAATACGCCTCAGTACCGGTGATCAATGGCTTAACCGATTACAATCATCCCTGCCAGATCATGGCCGACATTTTTACGGTTCTGGAAAAACGGGGGCATCTAAATGATCTCAAGATTACCTACATTGGCGATGGAAACAATGTGGCCAACTCCTGGGTCAACCTGGCCTCCAAACTGCCCATGCATCTAGTAATCTGCTCGCCTTCGGGATTTGAGCCGGACACGGAAACTCTTACGCGTGCTCACGATTCTGGAGTTAGCAAAATTGAAATCGTACACGACCCAGAAGTAGCCGTTAAAGAAGCAGATGTGGTTTACACCGATGTCTGGGCCTCTATGGGCCAGGAAAGTGAAGCCGAAAAACGGCGCAAAATTTTCATGCCATATCAGGTGAATGCCCAATTAATGGCTCATGCCCGTAAAGACGCCCTGGTCATGCATTGTCTGCCGGCCCATCGCGGCGAAGAGATTACGGATGAGGTGCTGGATGGTCCCCAGTCCATCGTTTTCGATGAGGCCGAAAACCGCATGCACGTTCAAAAAGCGATTATTGCCAAATTGCTGTGCAACGCCTGATTGCTTTGGAAACCTCCAGGAATTCCCTTTCCGGAGGTTTTCTTTGTTTTTTCCCTCCTCCTTAATCCAAGTACCACAGTCAAAACCACGTATTAATAGGTATTTTGTAAATCTGGAAGCTTCACCAGATGAATTGTTGCCAATCTAAAGTCCAACACAGGGGCTGAGGAATCCATTCCACCCTGGGCCTTTCCCCATCGACCGCTTTGCAAGAGCAGGATCTGGAAACCGGAGCAAATTCCGAAACCCAAACATGATATTTCAAATACCTTCTCTGTCCCGCTGAATTCTGCTGTATCCAACCTGTTTGATTCCAGAGCCGGACAACGTAAGATTCAGGATACCTTGTAATAATTTTTACTACACAAAAATCACAATTTCTTACCTTTCGCATCTGTTTTTACTTTTGTAAATTATATCAATAAAGTATCAAGATTGGCTGAACATGAAAAAGAGGCAATCGCAAATCACATCCATTTTTTTGTTGCGCTTTGTAAAAACACACTAAAATCATCTCACTATTAGGAGGTCGTTATGAATAGTTTTGTTGAAAATTTGATGGCCGAAGTCAAGGCAAAAAACCCGAACGAACCTGAGTTTCATCAGGCAGTGTTCGAAGTAGCCGAATCTCTTGCTCTGGTTTACGAGCGCCATCCCGAATATCGCTCGGCCAAAATTTTGGAACGTATCATTGAACCCGAACGCGTGATCATGTTCCGTGTTCCCTGGCTGGACGATCAGGGCGAAGTGCAGATCAATCGCGGTTTCCGGATTGAAATGAACAGCGCTATTGGTCCTTACAAAGGCGGTCTCCGTTTCCATCCCTCGGTTAACCTGGGTATTCTAAAATTTTTGGCCTTCGAGCAGGTTTTCAAAAATAGTTTAACCACATTGCCCATGGGCGGTGGAAAAGGCGGCTCCGATTTTGACCCCAAGGGCAAGAGCGACAATGAAGTCATGCGTTTTTGCCAGAGTTTCATGACCGAGCTGTTCCGCCATATTGGCCCCAATACCGATGTTCCGGCTGGCGATATTGGCGTTGGCGCCCGCGAAATCGGTTACCTTTTTGGCCAGTACAAGCGCTTGAGAAATGAATTTACCGGTGTCTTGACCGGCAAAGGCATTAATTGGGGAGGCTCTCTGATTCGACCTGAAGCCACCGGTTACGGCTCTGTCTATTTTGCGGCTGAAATGGCTGCCACGCGTGGCGAAACCCTGGAAGGCAAAGTTTGTCTGGTTTCCGGTAGCGGCAATGTAGCCCAGTACACCGTTGAAAAATTGCTTCAATTGGGCGCTAAGGTCGTTACCCTGTCTGACTCCTCCGGATTCATTTATGATGAAGAAGGCATTACGCGTGAAAAATTAGATTTTGTAATGGAACTGAAAAACTTACGTCGTGGACGGATTAAAGAGTACGCGGAAGAATTTAAGAGCGCTGTTTACACGCCACGCGATCCCAATCTGGATTACAATCCCATGTGGGATATTAAAGCCGATTGCGCCTTCCCCAGCGCTACGCAAAATGAAATCAATGGCAAAGATGCTGAAAACATGGTTAGAAATGGCGTGTTCCTGGTTAGCGAAGGCGCCAACATGCCCACTACCATCGAAGGCGTTAAAGTTTTTCTGGATCACAAAATTCTCTACGGCCCGGGAAAAGCAGCCAACGCCGGCGGTGTTGCTGTTTCCGGTTTAGAAATGGCACAGAACAGTATGCGTCTGCCCTGGTCGCGTGAAGAAGTAGACAACCGTCTGCATCATATCATGAAGAACATCCACAAAACCTGTGTGGAAACGGCCGAACGCTACGGCACACCTGGTAATTATGTTAATGGCGCCAATATTGGCGGCTTCTTGAAAGTGGCCAACGCCATGCTGGATCAGGGTGTCGTTTAATCACCTCTACGAACGCCAAAGAAGGGGGCATTACGCCCCCTTTTCTATTTTAGACTTCTCTTTTCTATTCTTCCAAATGAACAATGCTGTACAACAAAGTTTCCCACCGAGAGGGACGAACCCAAATTCCCCTCCTGGGAGGGCACGCCCAAAGTCCCCCTCCTGGAAGGCGTTAGGGGTGGGTTCTTTTCAAAAGAAAAAAGAAAAAGGAAAAAAGAAGTAAGATTAAAGATGAAAGATTAAAACCATGGTTGGTTTTGCTGGTTTTAAATGGTTTTGACCCACCCCTTAGTCCCCTCCGGAGGAGGGGAGACAAAAGTTTCCATCCTGGGAGGGGCAAACATCGAACTCCACCGGCAGCCAGCAGCAAGGATTAATCCACCTCAGATAATCTACAAAAAAACAACACAATCAAAAATGGCCGGAAATCCCGGCCATCTGTGCAGTACTTTTTCAGCACACCAGTTTCAAGCGCTTAAAACTCTGCTTGATGAATTAGCAGCGCTTAAAACATTTAGATATTAACGAGCGAAACTCAACGCACTTGCATTCGCTTTCTCATCATTCAATTTCTTGAGTCCACTCTAAAAAGGTATTATTATCGAATTTTATTTAAATTTGCCTATTGTTTTTATTTAAATTACATCAAATATCTTCGTGTTAATCCGTGAAATTCGTGGTTTTTATACT